>JAFZSS010000029.1 GCA_017619255.1 Muribaculaceae bacterium | reverse complement strand
CGCGGCAATGCATACGCCAATCTGTCGTTTGAGCGCGAGGCCTATGCCCACCAGAAGGACATGGGCTATCTGCGCCGTCGCCGCCCGTATGCCTGGCGCCGATATATTCGTCGTCCTTCAGGCCGCAAATTCAATTAACCAGAACAACAAAACCGGAATCAGAATAATGATCAAGAGAAGAACCCTGCTGTCGACACTGTTAGCGCTGATCGCTACATTACCGCTTATGGCTTATACCGCTCAGGAGGCGGTGGACCTGTTTGTTTCCCACAGTTCGTTGCGTTATGCCGCGGTGGGCGTGACCGTCGTGGACCTGGATTCGGCGAAAGCCATTGCCGGCTTCCGCCAAGACCAGGCCAACATCACCGCTTCGACGATGAAGACGGTGGTGTCATCGGCCGCTTTGGGCTTGATGGGCCCGCATTTCCTCTTCGAGACGCCTGTCTATCTTGACGGCGAGGTGGTGGACGCCTGTTTCAAGGGCAATATCGTCATCCGTGGCTTGGGGGACCCCACGCTGGGCTCGGTGTATCTGCCCAATCAGGCTAACATCGTTGACGAAATTATCGCAGCCTTGCAAGCCCGTGGCATCACCCGTGTCGAGGGTATGGTCATCGCCGATGACACTTATTACGGTTATCCTTACTATCACAACGAGTGGGAAGTGGAAGATTTGGCCTATGACTACGGCACTGCTGTTCATGCCCTGAATTTCCATGACAACCTGATGACAGTGTCATTCACCCTTGACTCTCGTGGCCGCTTGACGCAATCTTCCATCAAGCCTTCCGTGCCTGGAGTGAAGGTCATCAGCCGTTGCCGCTCTCATCGCAATCGCAACAATGTGACGCCCTATTTGGATTACAGTGTTCCGGCATTGGTGCTTACGGGTAACTCGTCTTCCACCAAGTCTTACCGCGACACCTATGCCAACCCCACGCCGGCACCGATGCTGGTCGATAGTGTCGAGCGTGCCTTGTTGCGCAGCAGTGAAATACGCTATGACTACTATGCCACGGCTCGTGATGAAGTCAGTCAGGCTGAACGCTCCCTGCTCGTGTTGCACAAGTCGCCCGAATTGACCGAGATTATCACCTCGCTGCTGGATCGCAGCGACAACATGTTTGCCCATGCCTTGTTGCGTGCCATCGGTGCGCGCGAATGGGAGCTCAAGGGTCAGGAGAACATGCCCAGCGACCTTGATGCCATCGGTGTCGAGGCGGTCAAGCATTGGCTGGAACTGCAGGGTGTGAATACCGAGCCATTGTTCATGCGTGATGGCAGCGGATTGGCAAGAGCCAATAAGGCCTCGGTCAACTTCTTTGGCGACATGCTCACGATGATGGCCCATCGCAGCTTTGACGGCGTGCGGTTGTGCGACCTGATGCCCACCGCATCGGACCGCGTCGGTGAAACCCTCAAGAACAACCCGTTGAGTGAGCGCATCGTGCTCAAGTCGGGCAGCATGCGCCATGTGCAGTGCTTTGTTGGCTATTATCCCGCCGACAATCCCCACTATGCCTTTGCCGTGCTGGTCAATAATTTCACCTGCTCGCGTGCCAGCATCAAGGATCAGATAGGCACCTTCCTTTGCAATCTTTTCGAGGGAAAATAGTTGGTGATTCAAAAAAAATACCTAAACTTGCAGGTTAATAGTAAGACAAATCCTTGGCGCATTGTCGCTAAGCAACAGAATAACAGACAATTATGAACATGTCGATTGAGAAAATGCTCTCTCATGTGTATGAGATAGAAGGACTGATGCTCGTCACCCGCCGTTTGGGTGAGGAGAACACGCCCGATGTCATTACCAATAAGATTCAGCGCAAGGTGCGCGAGTTAGCCGAGATGTGTGGTGTGGAGATAACACCACAGCCTGTCACAGCGCAAGAGACAGCCGATGTCTCAGCTCCCGCTGCACAGCCGGAATCAGAGTCCGAGCCTGAAGCTGCGCCCACTACCGAGCGTCTGCCTGAGGAGGATTACGATGCCGATGAGACTTGGCAGCATGACAATGGCGAGGAATTCAAGGAAGTATTCACCCTGAACTACGAGGAGCCCAAGCACGATGTAGTGGATCCCAATGAGGTTCCCGTTTCAGAGCGCGAGCCGGACGAGGACATCACCGTCGAGTTTATCGAGGCTGAGGATGAGCTTGTTGCTTCTCAGACACCCCCTGTCTTCAATCCCCAGCCAACACCTCCTGCTTTCCAACCTGCTGAGGAGACTCCTGCCGCTCCTGCTCCCGTCCACGAGACCATCAATGATGAGCCGGTGCCCGAGCCCGACCCCGAGTTAGTGCCGGAGGCCGATGACGAGCCCGACATCAGCGTGGAGTTCATCGAGAGCGACTATGATTACCTGCCCGAACCCGAGGACGAGATGCCCATGCCTCCCGTGCCTACTGAGTTCCCTGAGGTGGAGGAAGAGGAACCCGCCCAACCCCTGCGCGTTGACGAGAAGTTGCAGCGCCACTTGTCCAAGGACATCCGCAAGGCGATTTCGCTGAACGACCGTTTCCGCTTCCAGCGCGAGTTGTTTGCCGGCAGTGCCAGCGCGATGAACACGGCCATCGAGCACATCGAGATGATGAATAGCTACGGCAATGCCGAGCTCTACTTCTTCAGCCAACTCCATTGGGACCGTGAGAACGAGGTTGTACAGGACTTCATGAACATTGTCCGCAACCATTTCCAGAAGTAACTATTCCCTTTTACAATGGCTGGCAAGCTATACATCGTGCCCACGCCGGTGGGGAACCTTGACGACATGACGCCTCGTGCCATCGAGGTGCTCAAGTCGGTGGACATCATCCTTGCCGAGGACACCCGCACCAGCGGCGTGCTGCTCAAGCATTTCGGCATTGCCACGCCCATGCGCAGTCATCACAAGTTCAACGAACACGAGGCCGTCAGCGCCGTGGTCACTCAGTTGCTGGGGGACGCGGTGATGGCGCTCATCAGCGATGCGGGCACTCCGGGCATCAGTGACCCTGGTTTCCTGCTCTCGCGTGAGTGCCGGCGTCAGGGCGTTGAGGTCGAGACCTTGCCCGGAGCGACTGCCTTTGTTCCGGCGCTGGTCAATTCGGGCCTGCCCTGCGACCGTTTCGTCTTTGTGGGCTTCCTGCCTCCCAAGAAAGGGCGTGCCACGCTCCTCGATGAGCTCAGTGGGCAGCAGTTGACGATGGTGTTCTACGAGTCGCCTGTACGCTTGTTGAAGACCCTGCAACAGTTCGCACAAGCCTTCGGCGGAGACCGCGAGGCCAGTGTGGTGCGCGAAATCAGCAAGCTGCACAACACGACGCACAACGGCACGCTTGACGAGTTGGTCGCTTATTTCACCGATAACGCGCCGCGCGGCGAGATTGTCGTCGTCGTTGCAGGCTGCCCGCCGGCAGCGACTGTCAAGGTGGACAAGTATGCCGCTTTCAAGGGTAAGAACGCTAAAGTTTAATTTTATCATTGATAGAGACAAGCACAGTAAAGTTTGACAACAATTTAATCCAGATAGGTATGAAAAAGATTCTTTATCTCGTATGGCTGATGGCTATCCTGGCTATATTACCCTCATGTGAGGGTAAAGGCAAGGCCGAGAAAGAGGCCATGCGCAAGGATTCGATTAACGCCGTCCTTCAGGATTCCATCAATACCGCCAATGCCGAGAAAGACAGCCTCATGCAACTCATGGCTGATATCTCAGAAGGCATGACACAGATTAAGGAGATGGAAGATATCGTGTCGGTGGACAACCTGAATGTGGAGACCCCCGACCGCAAGAAACAACTGCGCAACGACATCGTGCTCATTCAGCAGGCCATCAACAAGCACAAGGCCCGTCTGGCCGAGCTGGAGAAGCGCTTGAAACAGTCCACCAACTACAACCGTAGCATGCAGGACATGATTGACAACCTCAAGCGACAGCTCGAGACCCAGCAGAAGGACATCGACAAACTGACCGACCAGCTGGCTGCTGCCCACATCCAGATTAAGAACCTCAATCAGAGTGTGGACTCGCTCAATACCGTCAACCAGGCCGTTGTCAAGGAGAAGGAAGAGGCCCAGCAGGAGACCAAGGCCCTCACTAACGAGGTGACGAATCTCAACGCCTGTTATTATGTTATCGGCTCCAAGAAGGAACTCAAGAACAACAAGATCATTGACAGCGGTTTCTTGCGCAAGACCAAGATTCTGGAGGGTGACTTTGAGATGTCTTATTTCACCAAGGCTGACCGCCGCACCCTCAGTGAGATTCCCTTGCACAGCAAGAAGGCCGAACTGATGACCAATCATCCCAAGGACTCCTATGAAATCGTTGAACATGGCAATGTCAAGACCCTGCACATCTTGAATGCCGCCCGTTTCTGGGAGAAATCCAATTTCCTTGTTATCAAGATTGATTAACGATACCCGTGGGAGATGAAAGTCGTCCTGGCATTTGACAAATTCAAGGGCTCGGCAACAGCCCAGCAACTTAATGAGGCCGCGCAAGAGAGTTTGCGCGGTCTCGGTGATATAACGACGGTGTGTGTCCCGGTCGCCGACGGCGGTGACGGCACGACCCGGGTGCTTGCAGCCAATCGTCAGGGGCAATGGATCACAGCGCCCACGACCGCACCATTGTTGCAGTTAGAGCCGGTCTTGGCGTCCTATTTCCTGTGTGACGACGGTACTGCCCTCATCGAGGTGGCTGCCGCCAGTGGCTTGGCGTTGGTGCCCGACGGCCAGCGTGATGTGATGCGTGCGACAACGCTGGGGACGGGCCTGCTGATGCGTGACGCGATGGAGCGGGGGAGCCGTGATATTGTGTTGGGGCTGGGCGGCTCGGCGACATGTGACGCGGCGATGGGTATCATGTGCGCGTTGGGGGCAGAGTTCCTCGATGCCGATGGTCATCACCTCTATCCCAGTGGTGAATCGCTGGAGAAAATCGCCCATATTGAGACGCTGGGGATTCCTCAGGCTGTGCGGGACTGCCGCTTCACCTTGTTGACCGATGTTGACAATCCCTTGTGTGGTGAGCGCGGCACGGCAAGCATCTTTGCTCCGCAAAAGGGCGCTTCTCCCGAGCAGGTGGAGCAGCTGGAACGCGGTATGACCCATGTCGCGGACATTATCGGTGAGGAAATTGCCCACCGCCCCGGTTGTGGCGCTGCGGGAGGTATACCTGCCTTGATGATGCATCTGCTGGATTGCCACCTGTTGCCTGGAGCGCCTTATGTGCTTGCTCAAAACGGCCTTGATGAGGCGCTGGAAGGCGCCGACCTGGTCATCACTGGAGAGGGACGACTGGATGCCCAGACACTGATGGGCAAGGGACCGGGTTGCGTTATCACAATGGCGCGTGACCGCGGTATCCCCGTGGCTGCCATCTGTGGCATGATAGACCCTGGCTTTGATCTATTGGCCACCGGGCTTGTCAACGCAATCGCCGTGAGCGATGGTCTCCCACATGAAGTAGCTATGGACAGCGATGGCACGCTTATGCGCGTCGCCCGTGCCGTTCGGGAGCTGGCGGAGAAGCATCTGTAAGCCAGTTAACTTGTGATCAACGAAAAAAGGCAAGACTCTGACGCTAAGCGTCGGGGTCTTGCCTTGTCAAGGGACACTTAATTGTTTACCATTCGTCTTCTTACCATCAGAATATCATGTAGAGGCGGCGGTTGTGGCCGGGGCGGTGGCTCACATGAATCCAGCGGCAACCTTTCTCGTCGATGCACTGGTCAACGGGCAGGTCGAGCCGCTTGATGAGCGCCAGCAAGCGGCGGTTGGCAGAGCGGGAGCCGACGGTGATGTCGGCGGCCTCGCCGCGCTGGTGCTGGCTGTTGGGCGTGCCACCTACCAGTCTGTTCAACTTAGGACAGCGATAGCCGCTGTTGACCCTGATGGGACCTCCCCACGCCTCACGCAGCGGGTCCAGCACATTGTCCACCAAGGCGTGAAGCGCCGTAACGGCACTGGCGGGAGGAGTGTTGTCGATGTCCAGATGGCGGGCGGTCTCAGAGCGGATCAGTTCGGGGATGGTGAAGTATTTCATCGGCTCGTGATGCGCATGTGCGCCTTGGGGTAGCGCAGCACCAGGCATGATGCCTCGGTCATCACCAGCGCGTCCACATTGCGCACTCCGCTCTTCTTGAGGTTGAGCTGTTCGGTGCTGAAGGGGATGTGGGTGTACTTCTGGATATACTCGGGGTCGATGACGATGCCGTCGTTGGTCATGCCCACCTCGTCAAACACCTCGCTGAGCAGCACATACAGGCAACCGAACTTCGATCGCAACTCAGTGAAATCGATGCCCCATTTGCTCACATGCTGGCCGGCGGTGATGACACGGGTGTAGTCGAGCTTGCTGATTTTGCTGATGAGGCCGCTGCCGCCAATCAGAATCTTGCGCTTGCTGCCCGTGTTGCCGGTGAAGGCGTCGCGCATCAGGTCCACCATCTTGGCCTCGGTCAACTCTGTCATGGCTTCGAGATAAAACTCCTTGCCTGCTTGATTCCAGATGCCGCCGGTGAAATAGACATACTCTTTCTTGTTGGCATCCCACATTTGTCGTGCCACGCCGAAGAGGTAGGATTTCTCCATGCCCAGGCGCATGTCATAGACCGCAGCTTCCTCCTGGTCGCTCATCGTCCAGCCCACCTCCTTGTTGGACAGGCGTTGCAGCGTGGACTGCTCGACCTGCATCTTGAAGATCTGGCACAGGTTGCGGCTCTTCTTGGGCAAGGACTCAAACTGTGGGGACTGCACATCGAGTTCGCTGGCGGCACGCCCCATGCGCACGAGAGTGCTTCCTGATGTGATCTCGGGGAAACAGCCTTTCACACCGTTGATGGTGAGTCCGTTGACTGCCATGACCGTCACGCCGTTGGCATCACGGTTCACGACATAGAGCATCAGGTCCTGGTCGCTCTCGGTCTCTCCGTCGGCCTCATAGCCCGAAGTGTTCTGCACGAGAATCGTGTCGGTGGGGTCAAAGATGTCGTTGTTGCTGGTGCTGATAACGACCATGGGGGCATCATCGCCTGCCGAGGGCGACGACTCGGCGACATCAGCGGTCAGTTTGGCTTTGGTCGCCTTTGTGTCCACGCTGTAGTAATCCACTACCATGCTGCCGGCATGTTTGCTGCCGCCATAGCGCGAAATCTGGTCAATGGGTGTGGACATGGGTCGGATTTTCACGATCTGTTGGTCAATCTCGTTGAGCAACAGGTCGGGAGAACCCTCACGGGTGAGGTCGGTGGTCAAGGGACCGTCAACGACATGCTTGCCGTCTTCAACGCCGGCGATGAGCATGCCCACAGCCATAGTGGCGCCACTGGCTTGCGCGCCCATGAGGCACGATGACAAGATGGCGATGAGAATCATGGTGATGACAAAGATGACTAACTTCTTGTGGCGTCGCATCCAACGCAACGCCTTGGTAAAACTGTTGATGTTCATGGTTTTGATAATTTGATTTAGATAATAGATAATAGAGAAAAGAGTATAGATATTAGAGTAGAGAGAATAGATGGGGTTGGGCGGCTTGAAGAGAGATGAAACTCCTAATTTCTAAATTCTCACTCTACATGCTTAGTCCCAGATACTGCGGCGGCAGTAACGGGGAAAGACGGGAGTGCTTTCAGGCTCTTCCTCGTCTTGAGGTCGCTGATGCAGGACGGCTTCGATTTTCTCGTTGCGGCCGCGCAGGTAACCGGCGGCATCAGCATTCTGGACATCCTCGTCGTGGTTGACTCCTCGGGCGAGGGTTTCAAGCAGTGCGGTTGTGAAGTCACGGGAATCCAGGCCGGTAGTCAGCTTGAGCAGCTTGCCGGTGGCGCTCTCGTCAAGGCCGAGCGCATGGATGCGCTCTTCAAGGGTGAGGGAGGCGCTCGGCTCTTGGGATTGCACTTCCTGTTGTTGTTCACTCGGGCAAAAGGGCGGTGGCGTTACCGTTGTCGGCATTGCCGGTTCATTGAGAATGTTCTCTTCGTTCATGGTATTAATCGTTTAGATGGTTGATAAGTAATGTGATTTTGCGATCGCGTTGGCGGCGGAAGGTTTCAAAGGTCTCAAACACATCGCTCAGGGCGATGTTGGCGTTCTCGCTTTGCAACTGATAGGCGTTGGCGCTGTTTACGGTCGGGTCTTTGCCTTGCAAAGCACCGCTCACACCGCTGATTTCCTCAAACAGTTTCATCTGCAGCTCAATCATCTGGTAGGCGCCGATGTTGGTGCCGTTGGCACTGATTTGTTCAGGCTTGGCGTCGCTGTAGCGCGGATTGTAGGGCAACAGGCCGTTGGCGCTGGACCAGATGCGTCGGGCGTCCTCCCAGGTCCATCCGTCGGGCAGCGCGGTCTCGGGGAAGAGCAATACGCCCTTGGCACTGGTCCGCATCACCTGGTCGAGCAGGGAAATCATGCGGTTGACATGTTTCTGTGTGTCGATGATGTCCTCGACGACGGCATGCACCTCGCCGTCGGTGAGCGGGTAGAGTTTGATGATAAACGGGTGGCTGCCGTGTTTCCAGGGTGAGTCATATTCACACAGCAGGTCGCCCATGGGGCTGAACCACCGGCAGTGCCACACAGTGGCGATGTCCCAACGGGTGGTGACTTCAGGCCTGCTCTTCATGCGTCGTCCCACAGGCGCTGGCTCCACGGTGAGCGTGCCCTCGTGCCGATTGTGGCACACGATGACCTCGCGGCTCTCGAGGGTCCACACCTCGATGGCGCGGCACTTGCCGTCACTGGCATGCCAGAAGTCGGTCCCCAGTTGAGAGTCGGCACCCAACCGTGTGATGAAATCGACTTGACGGCTCTCGGCGTTATCGGTGTAGAGGCGCCGTACCCATGCTGCCTTGCGTGGGTTGCCGTCGGCTACGCGTCTGAGCAGTTGAGCAATGTTCAGGTCGTGCAGATGCCCAATGAGTTCACAGTCCCAGGCGCGCGGATCGTTCATGGGCCCGATGAACATCTTGTTGACATTCACATTCTCGACGGTCACGCGTTCACTCTCGCCGGGATCGTGGCGTGTGTCGACGCGCTGGAAGCAGCATCCCGAGATGAGGAATTCCTCCAGTGCGCGGCTGTCGAGTTCGTCTAGTTCATTCTCCTCGTTGATGGTATCCAACGGCGTCTCCATCTTGTCCCCCTCATGCTGGATGTATTGTGACCTGAAACGGCCGACGATGGTTTTCACCAGTTGTCTGATCAGGTTGTTGGTGATGCTTTCGCAGCCCTGGCTTGCCAGGTGCTCGCCCTCGGTCATGATGCGGCCCTGATGGTCCTTCACCGGGTCGCCCCACTGGTCGCCGTAGGTGAAGCGCTTGTTCCTCAATCGTGCCTGTCGCAGTCCTGTGGCTCGCATCCAGGCTTGATAGGCAGCCCGTAGCACGCGGGTGTGTTGTTCGTTGATGGTTGGTGTTTTCATGGTGTATTAGGTGTTATCGGTTTTGTCTTATCGACGCTGCAAAATTACATTGCCGTGTTCAGGCTTCACCATGTCAAAAAGCACAATGCAAAAAAATCAGTTAAAGTTGTTGTGAATCAACCATTTTTAATTACCTTTGCGCCCGCGAAAAACCAAAAGACCTTTTATGGAGAGATTTGCCACTGCGTTATTAAGTGATTTGCATAGCTTCTTATTGAAACATGACGCTGTTGATGAGCGGCTGCCCGAGTGCCCCGATGTGGAGGCGAAGTGGCCTGCCATCGCCGAGGCCTACCTGCCCGACGGCGCTCGTGAGTTTTCCAACTATCCCGTGGCATCGCTGGGGTGGATGATGCTTATCGCCATGGCGGTCGCCAAGTTCTGGGATACCGACTGGGAGCGGTATGACAAGCAGGAGGATTTGTACCTCATGCTGCGAGACAAGCGGGGTTATGACCATCTCGACGAGTACATCCTCGACGAGGTGCTCGACCTTCATGGCGACGCCGCCGAGCAGATGCAGACACTCGTGGGCGATTGTGCCGAGCGGGTGAAGCGTGCCCTCTACAGCCAGGACATCGAGCCGGGCACGGTGGACGCCTTCAAGGCCTATGTCGCTTGCCTGCAGACGATGTACCAGATGGGCATGGCAGTGCAACTCAAGGCGATGGGTTATCACATGACAAAGATTAATTAGTTATTAGCAATTAGCTGTTAGCAATTATCACTAGAAACTAAGGACTAGGGACTAGAAACTAAAAACGATATGAAGAAAGTCTTATTGATTAATGGCTCGCCTCATGAGAAGGGCAACACCTTTTTTGCCCTCAGCGAGGCTGCAAAGGCCCTGACAGAACAGGGCTTCACCACCGAAATTGTATGGATCGGCACCAAGCCCGTGCGCGGTTGCATCTCTTGTGGTGGTTGCGTGCGTGCCAATGACGGCCACTGCGCGTTTAATGATGACCTCTGCAACGAGGTCATCGACAAAATGAACGAGGCCGACGGCCTCATTGTGGGATCCCCCGTGTACTACGGTACTCCAACAGGCTCGGTGATGAACCTGATTCACCGTATGCTCTTTGCCGGTGCCAAGGTGAAGGGCAAACCCGCTGCCGCTGTTGCAGTATGCCGCCGTGGTGGCGCCACAGCAGCGTTCCAGACGCTGCAGATGCCGTTCCAGATGGTGAATATGCCGTTGGTGACTTCTCAGTATTGGAACATCGCCTACGGCCGTGAGCCAGGCGAGGTGCGCCTCGACGACGAGGGTATGCAGACCATGCGGACCATGGCCCAGAACATGGCGTGGATGATTCGCCAGCTGAGTACGGGCTCGGCCCAAACGCCCGAATACGAGCCCTGGCAAGGCACACATTTCATCCGTTAATGAAAAACGACCACTACCCGATGGGACAGGCCATCGCCGACTACCACCGCGAGGGTAGGGCGGCGCGCCTGCGTGTGTTCTCGCCGATGTTCGACGAGGACGAGATTCCCGTCGCCACGCTCTTCCGCCGGCTCGAGGAGATGCCCGTCGTTGAGCGCGAGGCGCTGCAAGTCGCCACTGGCGCCATCCTCGATGTGGGGGCGGGTGCCGGCTGTCATGCCTTGGCACTGCAGGCGATGGAAAAGCGCGTCACGGCCATAGACATCTCGCCTCTGGCAGTGGCAACAATGCGGGAGCGCGGTGTCAAAGATGTGCGTGAGCAGGACTTTTTCACCCTCGACGGCCAATATGACACCATCCTGATGCTGATGAACGGCATCGGCATCGTGGGCACGCTCTCCCGGCTGCCTGCCTTCTTCATGCAGGTGGACCACTTGCTGGCACCCGGCGGCCAACTGCTGTGCGACTCCAGCGACATCTGTTATGTCTTTGAGGACGAGGACGGCTTTATCGACCTCACGGGCATCGATGGCTACTATGGCGAGCTGACCTATCAGATGCAGTACCGTGACATCAAGGGTGAGCCATTCCCCTGGCTCTTTATCGACCCAGAAACCCTGCGCGAGCAGGCTGCCGCCCACGGTTTCCACAGCGATATCCTGGTGCGCGGCCCCCACTACGACTATCTGGCCCGTCTCACCCGAAAAGCAAAACAATAAGTACAATATATATAATGCCATCCGGTTGGGTGGCATTTCTGATAGCAAAAGAGAGGGTGTGCCCGAATGGCGCACCCTCATCTTGTCTTTTGCCCCATCAAAAAAGTTGATCCTGTTGTCTTACATGTTGTTTAAGTTGTTTGATAAATAAAAGTGGTTTTCATGGTATTAGATTGTGGGGCTCAAGTGGTGGCTTGCAACAGCGCCGCGATGGCGTCGGCGGTGTCGGGGTTGTCGATGAGGTATTGCTTGGCGGCTTCGCGGCCTTGGCCCAGGCGGAGGTCCTGCCAGCTGAACCATGCGCCGCTCTTCTTGATGATACCAGCCTCAACGCCCATGTCGAGAATCTCGCTCTCGCGGCTGATTCCCTGGCCGTAGACGACATCAAACTCGGCTTTGCGGAAGGGTGGGGCAACCTTGTTCTTCACCACCTTGACGCGCGTCTGCGCACCCAGTACGCGTTCGCCGTCCTTGATGTGTGCCAGACGGCGGATGTCGAGTCGCACGCTGCTGTAGAACTTGAGAGCGTTGCCGCCGG
>JAFZSS010000243.1 GCA_017619255.1 Muribaculaceae bacterium | reverse complement strand
GGTACATCTTCGCCGCGTTTGCCCTGGTGGTTGCCGTGTCGTTCATGTTCCTGTTCAAGTACAAACATGTACGCACCGATTCCAAGGCTTAAAGCCTAAGACAAAAGTCTAACATGCACCGTTTCTATTGTCCTGACATAGCCGACACGCTGACGCTGGGCGAGGAGGATTCCAAGCACTGTGTGAAGGTGCTGCGCATGGGCGAGGGCGACACCATCGAGGTGGTGGACGGAAACGGAACCTTATATATCTGCCGCATCACGATGGCGCATCCCAAGCGGTGCGCCGTCGAGGTGACGGAGAGCGTCGAGCTGCCGCCGCACTGGGGGCACCGGATTGTGCTGGGCGTCGCGCCCACCAAGAACCTGGATCGCATCGAGTGGCTCGTGGAGAAATGCGTGGAGATGGGCGTGGACCGCATCATCCCCCTGCGCTGCCACAACAGCGAGCGCACGGTGCTGAAGACCGAGCGCCTCAAGAAAATCATGGTCTCGGCCATGAAGCAGTCGCTCAAGGCGACCCTGCCGCAACTCGATGAGATGACACCCATCGCGCAGGTGATGGCCGAGCCGTTTGACGGCAGGCGCTGCATCGCCTATTGTGACGAGCAGCTGCCGCGCGAGGAGCGCCTCACGCTGGCCGGCGTCTATCAACCCGGCAGCGATGTGATGGTGCTCATCGGCCCCGAGGGTGACTTCAGCCCCGAGGAGGTGGCTGCCGCCCGTGAGGCGGGTTTCGTCCCGGTGACGCTGGGCGAGAGCCGCCTGCGCACCGAGACCGCCGGCATGATGGCCGTGGCATGTGTTCACGCTTTGGATGCAAAGTGTGAAGTTTAAAGTTCATGGTTTAGAGTTTAAAGATAAAGAGATATGTTGAAAGATTTACTGGCCTCGCCGTGTCACAATTTCTTCTTGCTCGCTGGTCCCTGTGTGATCGAGGGCGAGGAGATGGCGCTGGACATTGCCGAGAAGGCGTTGAAAATCACATCGTCGCTGGGCATCCCTTATGTGTTCAAGGGCAGTTACCGTAAGGCCAACCGCTCCCGCATGGACTCGTTCACCGGCATCGGTGACGAAAAGGCGCTGAAAATCCTGCGCAAGGTGGGCGAGACTTTTAAGATTCCCGTGGTGACCGACATCCACGAGCCCGTGGAGGCCGATATCGCCGCCGAGTATGTCGATGTGCTGCAGATTCCCGCCTTCTTGTGCCGCCAGACCGAGTTGCTGGTCGCTGCCGCCAAGACGGGCCGCATGGTGAACATCAAGAAGGGGCAGTTCCTTGCCCCCGAGTCGATGCGCTTTGCTGTGCAGAAGGTGCGCGACGCGGGCAACGAAGATGTGGCCATCACCGAGCGCGGCACCACATTCGGCTATCAGGACCTGGTGGTGGACTTCCGCGGTGTGCCGGTGATGCAGGCCTTCGCACCTGTCATTGTCGATGTCACCCACTCCCTGCAGCAGCCCAACCAGGGTGGGGGAGTGACGGGAGGCCGCCCCGAGCTCATCGAGACCATGGCGCGTGCCGCCATCGCCGCCGGTGCCGACGGCTTGTTCCTGGAGACCCATCAGGACCCGTCAATTGCCAAGAGCGACGGTGCCAACATGCTCAAGCTCGACCTGCTGGAGGGCCTGCTCACGCGCTTGTCGCGCCTCAAGGCCGTCATCAATGAGATAGATTATCAACTATAACAAAACACATATTGCTACAATCAAAACGATGAAAACGAAATTGTTTATTTTATCGCTCGTCGCCGCGTTTGCGGTGACAGCAGTGGCCCAGAACAGTGATGTCGTGGTCAGGGACAAGCTGACCAGCGCCGTGATGAAAGTCTATGACGACCATCTCGCCCAGAATCCCAATGATTACAACACGCTGTTTGCCCGCGCCCACCAGCATTACTATAACGGTAATTATACCGCTGCGCTGGCTGATGTCAACCAGGCGCTGCTGTTGACGCCCAAGACCGACAAGGAGCTGCGCTTTGACGAGTACATCCTGCGTGCCCGCATCAGCGATGCCCGCACCGACTATGCAAGTGAGCTCGCCGACCTGCGCATGGCCCAGGAAATCCAGCCCAAGTCGCTGCCGTGCACCGACATGATTGCCAAGGCCAACCTCAAGTCGGGCAACCTCGATGCCGCCGAGAAGGCTTTCAAGACCATCCTGCGTGCCGAGCCGATGAACTATGACGCGATGTACGGCATGGCCAAGGTTGAGTTGCAGCGTGGAAACAGCAAGGCCGCCATTGACTATGTGAACCAGGCTGCCGAGTTGTTCCGTGCCGAGCCGCAGGTGTATGTGAACCGTGCCGACATCTATGCCCGCCAGGGTAATATGGATGCAGCGGTGACCAACCTGCTTGACGGCATGACCGTGGGTGACGGCGGCAATGCTGCCCAGGCCCTGTTCGACCTGAGCGACACCAATTATGACGGCGTGATGAACGCCCTGGCGCTGAAGGCTGACCAGACCAGCAACAGCATCGAGAGCGGCATCTGCCGTTTCCTGCGCGCCAACATCGCCATGGACCACACCTGCTACGCCCAGGCCCTGCGTGACCTGCAGACCATCAAGCGCGGTCACCTCTACAACAGCCCCACCGTGGACTACAACATGGGCAAGTGCAGCCTGGAGCTGGGCCGCTTTGACGAGGCCATCACCCATCTGGACAATGCCATCGCCATCGAGGGCACCCATCCCGAGTATTTCGTGACCAAGGCCATCGCCCAGTACTATGCTGGCGACGGCGGCAACTTTGACGATGCCATGGAAACGCTCAAGCAATGCTCGGCAATGGCTCCGCAGTTTGTTCCCATGCTGCTGGCCAAGGCGTCGCTGCTCAGCGCCCAGGGCAAGGACCAGGAAGCACTGGGTTATCTCAACTCTGCTGTGGCCAATGAGCCCGACAATGCCGAGGCACTGATGGCACGAGGTCTCTTGTTCAAGAAGATGGACAACCTCAAACTCGCCGTCAACGACTATAACATCGTGTCCCGCCTGAGCGATGATGTGTATGACCTCAAGGGCTTCGGCCTGAGCGAGCTGGGTCGTGACAACGACGCGTTCAAGTGGCTCCACAAGATCACTTCCGCCACCATTGCCGGCGGCGAGGGCTTCTATTATGCCGCGTTGCTGATGGCCCAGAGGGGCGACAGCTTCAAGGCCATGGAATATCTGCAGAAGGCCCTGGAGAACGGCTACGGCAGTCTGTTCAACCTGAAGTATAATGACCTGTCGCCGCTCAACTTCAAGTCGTTGAGCAACGAGTCAGGTTTCCCCTTGCTCCTCGAGAAGGCACAACGCAACTTTGTGGAGCACTATTGATGCTCCAGTGAGCCATTGAACGGTACAAGACAGTAATGGACCGCTTGATGTCGAGGATATTGGCTGGCATCGTCATGGCGTTTATCGCCATGGCGGTGCTGCCGTCATGTTCCTCGACCAAGCATGTTCCTGAGGGTCAGCTGCTGCTCGACAAGGTCAACATCAACATCAGCGACCCCCATGACGAGGTTGAGACTTCGCAGCTGTTCAACTACCTTCGCCAGACAGCCAATCACCGTGTCCTCGGTGGACTGAAACTGCAGCTGGCATTCTACAACATCTCCGGACGAGACTCGGCCAACTGGTTCAACCGCTGGATTCAGCGTGTGGGCACCCCGCCGGTCATCTATGACAGCACGCTGACGCTCGCCAGCGCCGACCAGCTGCACACCGCCTTGAGCAACCGCGGCTTCATGAACAACACGGTCACCTGCCGTGTGGATGCCGACAGTGCCAAGCGCAAGGCCCGCGTGGATTATGACATCACCCTGGGCGAGCCCTACTATATCCGCTCCATCGACTATGACATCCCCGACGAGGAAATCCGTGACATCGTGCTGGCCGACTCGGCCCATTTCACCGTGCACAACGGCGACCTGCTGAACTACACGCGCCTTGACGAGTGGCGTGGCGACATCACAGAGACGCTGCGCAATCACGGTTACTACGCCTTCAACAAGGAATACATCACTTTTATCGCCGACACCGCCGCCGACAGCCGCGCTGTGGACCTGACGCTCAACACCCGTGCGCCGTTGCTCAACGAGCACATGCCCTATTACACCGAGCATGAGCCATTCTATGTGCGCAATGTGGTCTATGTCACCAACTATGACCCGGTGGCGATGCGCGACGGCTTCTGGGGTGCCGACACAGTGGAGGTCACCGGCGGCGTGAAGGTCATCGAGGACGAGGAACATTACCTGCGCCCCAGCGTGCTCGATGAGTGCAACCACATCGAGCCGGGTGCGCTCTACAATGTTGAGGCCATCAACCGCACCTATCGTGCCCTGGGCCGCTTGGGCATCCTCAAGCAGATCAACATCGATATCCGTCCCGTCGGTGAGGTGGACGGCGTGCTCATGGTCGATGCCTTTGTGCTCTTGCAGCCCGATAAGTCACAGTCGGTGTCGGTGTCGCTCGAGGGCACCAACAGCGAGGGAGACCTCGGATTCGGTGTGGGACTGGACTATGAGCACCGCAACATCTTCAAGGGGTCGGAGGTCCTCAGCGGCAAGTTCAAGGTGTCCTATGAGAGCATCACGGGCGATGTGAGCGGCTTGATCAACAACAACTATAGCGAGTATTCCACCGAGTGGGGCATCACCTTCCCCAAGTTCATGGCACCGTTTCTGCATCGCTCGTTCAAGCGCAAGATACAGGCCTCGACAGCCTTCGCCGTCAATTTTGACTATCAGGCGCGTCCCGAGTACACACGCGTCATCGCTGGTGGCGCCTGGCGCTACCAGTGGACCGAGCGTAGCCGCCGCATGGCGCACACGCTCACGCTGGTCGATGTAAGCGTCATCAGTGTGCCCAAGTTCGATGAAGCGTGGAAGAAAAGCATTACCAATCCCTTGCTGCTGGATAGCTACGAGCCTCACTTGATCATGCGCATGGGCTATAACTTCTACCGCACCAACAAGGCCGAGATGAATGTGCTGCAGATGGGACGCTTCCAGCGCAATGTCTTCACTATACGAGCCAATGCCGAGACTGCGGGCAACCTGCTCTACGGCCTGTCGCAACTGTCAGGGCAGCAGGCCGACGAGAACGGCAGCTACAAGGCGTTAGGCATCCGTTATTCCCAGTATGTGAAAGCCGATGCCGACTATGCCTTCACCCACTACTTTGACCGTCGTCAGAGCGTCGCCTTCCATGTCGGGGCCGGCATTGCCATCCCCTACGGCAACAGCGATGCATTGCCCTTTGAGAAACGCTTCTACAGCGGTGGTGCCAATAGCGTGCGTGGTTGGGGCGTCCGCACCCTGGGACCGGGCAGTTATAACAGCAGCGACTCCCTGGTCAACTTCATCCGACAGTGTGGCGACATCCGCTTCGACATCAACCTGGAGTATCGCGCTAAGCTTTTCTGGGTCGTTGAGATGGGTCTGTTCTTGGATGCGGGTAATATCTGGACCATCAAGGACTATGTGGACCAGCCTGGCGGCGTGTTCAAGTTCAATAAGTTCTATGAGCAGATAGCCGCTGCCTATGGTGCCGGCATCCGCTTGGACTTCAAGTATTTCCTCGTGCGTGTGGATATGGGCATGAAGGCACACAACCCCGCGAGCGGTCAGGAGCACTGGCCGTTGCTGCACCCCGATTTCAAGCGCGACAGCGAGTTCCACTTCTCGGTGGGCTATCCCTTCTAAATCTGTTGTTTTTTGGACTTTTTGCAAAACTATTAGCGTAACAAGGCCGAAGGCCTGTCAAAATGATAGGCTGGGGTGAAACGAGGCATAGCCGAGTGACCCCTGCTGCTGTTGTCGTAGCTGTTGCAAAACCAACGCCTGGAACAAGAATCGTGCTACGCACGAGAAATTAAACAAAATTATTAATAAAATTAAAATAAAAAATTCTTTTAAGTTGATTTCCATACAAGTTATTGCTAAATTTCTCGGACGTAGGCCGATAAAAAAACAATAGCTAGTTTTGAAACACCCTCTTATTCCATTGGCTGATTTCATTGCAGGGGTTACGCGAGCTTGCAGCTCGCTCCACCTCCTGCCTGAAATCTTATCAGTCCTGACGGACTTTAGCCAAGCCCACTTCATTTTCGTTTCCATGCCGTCTGCGGCCTCGTGCGGCCACGCCAAGGCGAGGCCCTACGGCGTTCTCGAAGGGTGGCCACGCCAAGGCGAGGCCCTACATCATTTCCAGACAAGTTTTCCACGGACATTAAAAACTTTTTATCGCAATTCTTGTGCTTTTAAATCATTTTTTATATTTTTGCGGTCAAATTAGAAAGACTTTATTACCTTTTTGTTTAACTTTTAATTTACAACTCTATGAAGAAATTTTTATTCGTTTTGTTGACGGCCGCATTGGCACTGCCGATGATGGCTCAGACCAAGGAGGCTAAAGTTGAGGGCGCATTCCGCACCACGACCAAGGTGGCTCCCATGCTCACGCTCCAAAGAACCCATGCCACTGTTGTTACCCGCGAGGACATCCCCGAGGGCTACTGCGCAGTTACCCTGCAGACTGATGACGTTTGGGGTGATGGATCTGGCTACCAGATGCTTTTCGATGCCGACGCTACCGCTTACGGCACTGAGTTTGATGCAGTTGGTGGTTCCGGTACTTTCGCTGGCAATTATGACAATTTTGAGTACAAGATTCCCGAGAATGCCGATCCCGATCTGTACACCACCAATATGGTGTGCGATGCTGAGGCAACCATCTTCATTCCCGCCGGTGTCTATGACTACGTGATTGTCAACCCGACTCCTGATGACAGACTGTGGATCGCTGCTCAGAATGGTACTGCTGGTGGCCGTGGTGACGATTTCGAGTTCGCTGCTGGCGCTACCTACGTATTCCATGTCTATCTTAGTGGCAACAACGACGCTACCGACGTTGAGATCATCGATCCCATGGCTCCCGTGATGCCCGAGAACGTGACCGCTGATGTTGATGGTGTTGACGCTACCGTGGCTTGGACCAACGACCATGATCCCGCTTTCAACCTGCGCTACAGGGTTTACAACCCCAATATGGCTCAGGCCATTACCTGGGACTTCGAGGATGACTCGCAGCTCGATGGCTGGTCGATTCTCGACAACGATAACGATGGTTATAGCTGGTTCTATAATGCAGACGACTATTATGCTCATGGTGGTGAAGGTTTCTTGGAGTCGGATAGCTGGGTTAGTGGCGTTGGCGCTCTCTCTCCCGACAACTGGCTCTTCTCGCCGGAAATCACTCTTGGTGGCACTTTGACATTCTGGGCATACGCATCTTGGGATGATGTGATCGCTGTATATGTAGCTCAGGGTGAAGGTACCAACCTTGATGATTATGTGAAGGTTACTGATGACCTTGTTCCTTATTACTGGACTGAGTATACCGTTGACCTGAGCCAGTTCCGTGGTCAGACAGGTCACTTCGCCATCCGTCACTACAACTGCACCGACGAGTTCAAGCTGAGGATTGACGACATCACCTATGAGGTTCCTGGCGATGAGCCCGCCGAGTGGACCGTAGTTAATGGCATCGAGGGCAACGAGTACACCATCGAGGGTCTTGATCCCGAGACCACCTACGAGGTACAGGTACAGGCTATTGCTGATGACGGCCGCACTACCGACTGGACCGAGAGCGTTCTGTTCACTACCGAGGTAGGTGGCACAACTCCCACCGAGAGGACTGGTGCACCCACCTTCAACGGCTACACCACCGACGGCATCCACGCCTACTTCATTGAGATTCTCCCCACCGAGCCCAGCACCATCTACTACCGCATCCAGTACAATGACGAG
>JAFZSS010000242.1 GCA_017619255.1 Muribaculaceae bacterium | reverse complement strand
GGTGGAGCGGCTGATCGCCGACGGCCACTACGTGGGCAGCCACAGTTACGGCCACCTGGTGTATTGCTCGTGGGAGAACCGCGACTCGCTGCTGGTGACCAAACAAGAATTCCGCGACGACATCTTCAAGAGTTTTGAGGTGCTGGGCCGCTTTGGCATCACGCCGCAACAGGCGCCCTACATGATACCGCCCTACGAGTGGCACAACGCCACAGTGGCATCCTGGGCGCACGAGATGGGCCTGCAACTCGTCAACTTCTCGCCCGGCACCCTAAGTTGCATGGACTACACCTACCCCGGCATCACGGGTGGCAACCCCTACCGCGACAACCGCTGGCTGTGGGACCGCATCATGCGCTGCGAACGCGACCACACCCTCAACGGCCATCTGCTGATGATACACTTCGGCACCGACGAGCGCCGCACCGAGAAATTCTACGACCGACTCCCAGCCCTCATCAAGGACCTCAAGAAAAAAGGCTACTCCTTCGTCCCCCTCACCACCCTGCTTAGCCAATAACCGCGCAACATTTCCACCCCCAAGCACAGCGAGGGCGCCAAAACAGTCTTGGCGCCCTCGCGGCAGGAAAACGGCGCGTGGCGTTACTTGTAGTTCAGCGGCACGCGGACATACTCTTGGAAGCGCGGGTTCTCTTCATTGCCGCCCGAGCCATAGAAGAAAAGTGTCTCATTCGTGGACCAATCGGCTTGTATGGCCTCATACACAGTGAATATCGTGTTGGCAATGATCATGGATTGCCCGGGACCGAGGTCGGCGCTTGACGCGGGATCCGTATTCTTGACATAGAAGCCGATGAGGGGCGCATCATCCTTGTGCAACGCCCCATAGGCCGCATACTGATTGGGATTGGGAGCCGAGAAGTGCATCCCGTAGCCATAACTGTTGTAAATCATCAATCGGTAAACCTTGTACAGGACGCCATCAATCATTTTGGTCTGATTGATCAGGTTATAATTCACAACAGATGTCGTGGGGCAGCGATAGCCTTTTACCCACACATTCTCCATACCAGGCAACTTCACAATCTCAAGATTCATGGGCAGGTAAATGTCGCATTGCATGGAGCAATAGGTAATCTCATTGTACAGGTTACCTTGCGCATTATACGGGGCATGAGGGAGTGACTGGATGGCCTCATTCTCATAAATCGCGTCATCGTCGAGCCACAACATCACACGCTCCGGCTCTGCACCATTGAGCGTCACACTGCCCTCCTTCACGAACAGGTGGTCCTTGACCATCTGACCCTCGCTCAGCTTTGAGCCGTCATAGTTGTTAAACACATACTCGCCAGTGGTGCCACAGGCCAAGCGTATACCCGAATCCTGGGCTTTCGTCCCAGGTAGATCATAGGTGCGGTAACCGCACTCCAACATGTAGGACGGGCGCAAATAGGCGCCACCGCGGCAGCTCCGGTAGGTACCGCTGCCGGGACCTTGAGGATCGACCTGGGCAGCACTGCTGTAACTGCCCCACCAGTCCACACACCATTCCCACACATTGCCGCTCATGTCATAGAGGCCCAGCTCGTTGGGTGCCTTTTGGGCGACAAGATGCGTCTTGCTGCTGGAATTACCGCCATACCAGGCCACCTCGCCGGCATCATTGCTGCCGGCATAGGTGTAGCCCTTGCTCTTGTTTCCGCCACGGGCGGCAAACTCCCACTCGGCCTCGGTAGGCAACCTGAAGTTCTGCCCCGTCAACCGGCTCAACTCATAGGCAAATGATTGGCAGTCATTCCAGTCCATGTTCTCGGCAGGCAGATTCGGGTCACTCGTGAAGTAACTCGGATTACTGCCCGTCACAGCCTCCCACAGCGCTTGCGTCACCTCGGTCTGACCGATGTAGTAATCACTCAAAGTCACTTCATGGAGAGGCCGGGAATCAGCATAGGTATTTAAACCCATCGTGAAAGTGCCGCCCTCGACCTTAATCATCGTGAAGGGCACACCGTTGATGAGATAGTTGCGCTTGTCGCTCCCCACGGTGCTGCCGTCAGAGCCCTTGAGCACCATGTCAATCAACGCCGTCACATCGTTGATATCTATTGCGCCTTCGCCAGTCACATCCTCATTGCCCGTGTAGTCTCCGCCATTGCCAAGCACCTTTTGAATCAGGTCGGTCACATCGTTGATGTCGATGGTGCCATCGATATTCACATCACCTCGCAGCGGTGCCGTCTCGATTTTCTCACTGACGACATTGGTGAACTGCCCCCACATCGAATGGCTACGGTAGGCCTCATGCGAGTCATAGGGAACCCGCAATGTGGCAGACTCATAAACGGCGGGCATAAAGGTTTTATCGCTTCCCGAATCATAGAGCGTCGGGGGCGTCGGCGCCAAGCAGACCACCTCGGTGATGTCAGGACAATAGTAGAAACAGGTGGAGCCGATGGAGGTCACATTCTTGCCAATCACCACCCTGGTCAAAGCCGAACAGTTGCGGAAGCCCATCGAGCCGATGCTTGTCACCGAATTGGGGATAATCACTTCCTGCAGACCTAAGCAAAGCCAGAAGGCACAGCTGCCTATCTTCGTTACCGAATTCGGTATCTCCACATGAGTCAGGCCCTTACAATAATGGAAAGCATAACTCTTGATGTTCGTGACAGTGTTGGGAATAGTCACCGCAGTCAATGATTCGGACAGGCGAAAGGCGTTGTTGCCGATGGCCGTCACAGTGTAAGTCACGCCATCATAGGTCACCGTCGGGGGGATGTTCACCTCACCACTGTAGCTGTCGTAGTTTGAAGTCATATAGGTTACCTCGACCGTGCCCGAGCCCGTGACATTATAGTAGATGCCATCCACCTCAAAGTCATAGGCCACCTCGGTGACATTGGAGAAATTGCTCCAATAGTTTGCCGACTGGTAGGCCGACAGTGATGACTTGGGCACATACAACGCCACATTGCTGTAGTGGTCGGAAGTGAAGGTGATGCTTTGGATGGTGGGCGGGGTACTGCATCGACAGATGACCTTGGTCAACGCCGGGCAATTATAAAAGACATTGTCATCCATACTCTCGACACTGCGGCCGATAGTCACTGTTTCCAGATTGGTGCAACTATAAAACACGCCATAACTCAGGCCCTGGACATTGTCCGGAATGACCATCTCGGTGAGGCTGGAGCACAAGCAGAAGGCGTAGGTATTCAGGCG
Organism: Muribaculaceae bacterium; assembly: GCA_017619255.1. Lineage (GTDB taxonomy): Bacteria > Bacteroidota > Bacteroidia > Bacteroidales > Muribaculaceae > Sodaliphilus. The sequence goes on along the minus strand of JAFZSS010000242.1, from coordinate 1,056 downwards.
AGTTAAAGTCGAGGGAAGTTTCACACCCTCCAGCATAGCACATTGGTAAAAGGCGTAAGTGTCGATAATGGTCAAGCCCTCGGAAAACGATACATCGGCCAGCAGAGTGCACATGGAGAACGCTGAATAGCCGATTGCCTGGACCGTTGAAGGAATGGTTACTGATTTCAGGTTGCGGCTTCCTTCAAAGGCATGAGGGCCGATGGCAGTCACCGTATAGGTCTTGCTACCATTGGTTACGGTACTTGGGATGCTCACCGAGGCACTGTAACTGTTGTAATTGGAGTCCTTGAAGGTCACACTCACCGTTGCAGGATTGGTGCTCGTGATGTTGTAGTAGATACCGTCCGCCAGGAAGTCATAGCCGCTGGCACTTAACGCGCACAGCAAGCATGCCCCAACCAGTGACAGCTGTTTCAGGGTTAAGTAAATCTTTTTCATCTTCTTATCGGTATTAAGGGTTGATATATATGTTACTCGGTTAATATAAATCTGCAAGATTCCGCTTGCAAATATAATGAATTATCAACAAATCTGCAATAAAAAACAAATAATACTTACAACAAAGCCAGTCTTCGTCTGGCCGGCTTTCATCATAGGATAAAAAACAGAGGAAGGTGACACCCTCCAAAAGGGGATATCACCGTCTTACTTGATATCGCATTAGATGACAGGCTCAAGGAATCCGCCAAACCGGAGGGTCACTCGCCATCGGACTCAACTGCGGAGTGGTCAGGCGCCGAAGCACTGGTCTCGCTCTCAACGGCAGCGGGATCCTGTTTCTCTTCTGATTTATGCTTCTTGGAGCACGGTTTGCTGATGAGGTAACAAATACACAGGATGACGACAAGCAGCAACAGGGCGATGGGGATATTCATCAATGTGGACATTGCGGCATCATGCTGGTGTGTTTTCAACAGATGGATGCCATAGTTGACGTTCAACAGAATAGACCATGAGGTATAACCACACACAAAGGACATCACCAGGCGCCATATGGTACCCCACACGCCGTAGCCAAACAGTTGCTTATAAGTAAAGAAAAGCAGCACTACG
>JAFZSS010000241.1 GCA_017619255.1 Muribaculaceae bacterium | reverse complement strand
GGCACGCCTGCTGGATCAGAACGGCAACGAGCTGCAGCGCTATGAGACCGACACGCTGCGCAACGGTATCTATGTCTTCAAGTATGTCAATCCCGGCACCTACACCGTCGAGGTGAGCAGCCCGCTGCATTTCACCCAGACCAAGACCGTCACCGTCACCGCCAACGCGCCGACCTACCAGAACTTCTTCCTCAAGCGCGTGCGCGACACGCCTCCCGAGGTGGTGGAGTACAGTCCCGTGTGGAACGAGGGTGACCCTGCCGTGAAGTGCAGCACGCCCATCGTGTTGTCCTTCAACTGGGACATGGATGATGTGACGACATGCAACGCTTTCCACCTCGACCCGCCCGTCGAGGGCACCTTTGAGTGGGAGGATTCCTATTATCGTCTGGTCTTCACGCCCACCGACGCATTTGATGTGAACACCCTGTACACCCTCACGCTCGACAAGAGCGCCGAGCATGGCGGTGGCACCCCCATGGAGGAGGACTTCGTGATGCAGTTCTACACCCAGCCGCGCAACCACCTCACTGAGTTGGCCGTCTTCCCCTATGAGAACGCTCCTGTGAATTACAAGACGCCCACCGTGGAACTGCGTGTGGACTCGATGCTCGACACTTATAACCTGTTCCAGCGCATGCGCGTCCTCGACAGCGAGGGCAACGAGGTGCCCTGGAACAAGCGCAGCATCAAGTATAACAAGGTGGGTGACGACTACGGCTTCGTGCGCATCCCGCTCGTCAGGGACATCGAGGCCGGTAAGGATTACCACCTGATTCTTGATGTGGACATCGCCGACACCGCTGGCATCCATCTGCCCGCTGCCCGCGACATCCTCTTCCATGGCGTCTATGCCGGTGCCGACAAACCCGGCATGACCGTCGTTGAAGATTTCGAGTCCACCGACGGCTACAGCGCTGGCTCCAATGCCGTGACGGCCTCTAGCGAGCGCCTCTTTGGCAACAAATCGTTGCAGGTGTCCTATGACCTGGAATATAGTTGGGATGGTTATAGTACCCTAATCACAGCTCCAGGATATCTTGAATCGTTGACCCATCGATTTGCCAAAGGCGATACGCTCGGCATCCATGTCTGGGGTGACATGAGTTACAATGACCTGTATGCCGTGCTCTGGGCCGATGATGAGGCCTGCGAGGTAACACTGCCGTTGGGCAAGATTGATTACCACGGCTGGCGCTATGTGTCTGTTCCCGTGAGAAATCTGCCGGAAGGCGACTTCAAGTTCGCTGGGTTCAGGCTTGATGGTGGTGAGAAACCCATGTGCAGCAGTGGTATCATCCGCTTTGATAACCTGCTGCGTGCCGAGTCCAGCGGTATCGACGAGGTACCCCTGGCAGGGCTCAAGGTGTGGAGCGATGGCGATTACATCGTTGCCAGTGCCGACACTTACATCCAGGGCATGGAACTGCTCGACATGAACGGGCGCACGATCAAGGCCGTGGGCGGCAACTGCATCAATGTGGCTTCGATGTCGCGCGGCATCTATCTCGTGCGCGTTCACATCAACGGCAGCACCTCCACCCAAAAGGTGAAACTTTAAGAGTTAGGAGTTAGAAGTGAGGAGTTAGGAGTTTTTGCCCCTCGACCTTAACGACCTTAATTACTTTAAGTGTGATATGAGCGATAGGGCCCCATTGCGGGCCCTATTGTTTTTTGGGAAAAACTGACATTTTGTCAGTTTTTCGTTTAAAATAGTTTAAAAACCTGACACGGTGGCTTTGATTTTTAACAGTGGTTATACTTTGGGCCCTTGGCATCGGGTTTGCGAATAGGGGAGTGTAGCCGGGCGCAAGTCCGGCGGAGGTTAGAAACAACAATTATTAGACTCATAAAACAACAATCACAATTTAGGAGGTAAAGACTATGTATTTTCCCGTTATTCGCAACAATCGCTGCAACCATTGGTTAGACACGGCATTTAATGATTTCTTTGATATGGACTGGGCTCCGCGTCCCCGTCCGCACCACTGCGCCACGGCTCCTGCCGTTAATGTCAAGGAGAGCGAAACCGCTTTCACGATGGAGGTGGCTGTTCCCGGCCTGAAGAAGGAATTCTGCAAGGTGAATATCAACAACGAGGGCAACCTGGTCGTCAAGATCGAGAACAAGTCGGAGCACGAGGACAAGCCTGAGGGCAAGCCGTGTGACGAGAACTGCCAGGGCGTTCACTACATCCGCCGCGAGTTCTCCTACACCAACTATGAGCAGACCTACATCCTGCCCGACGAGGTGGACAAGGAGCACATCAGCGCCAAGGTGGAGGACGGCATCCTGTCGATTGAACTGCCCAAGCTCGCTCCCGAGCCCGAGAAGACTTACGACCGAGAGATCGAAATCGGTTAACGCTATCGCATTAACTCATGTAGCAGATAGGCGTCCGCAGCATATCGCTGCGGGCGTTTTTTTTATGTCGCTGTGGCTTGTCGTGGATGGGTTGAGGACTTGATGGGGCGATTTACTATTAATAAATGTAGTTAAATGTTAAATTATTGTTTAATTAGAGAAGAAACTACTGAATTTTGTATTCCTTGATTAGAATAATGCGTATCTTTGTGGCACCAAAAGTCAGTGAGATGCTGAATTTAAAGGGATATTAACAAAAGAATACATCCATTAACTGGATTTGCGATGATTAAAGGTCAAAATATAACCCTGATTGCTGAGAGCAGCACGACGCGCACCGAGTGGTCTCTTGTGGATTGCGGTGAGGTTCTGGCCCATGCTTTCACATCGGGTTTGAACCCGTTCTTCATGAGCCGTCGTGAGATTAGCCACAGCATCCGCCTGGAGTTGCCGCCGGAGTTTTTCAAGCGTCGTTGGAGCCATGTCTATTTCTATGGCGCTGGCTGCTCGGGCCCCGAGAAGAATAAGATTATCGAGGCTTCGCTGGTGGCACAGTTCAAGACGCCGGTGACGGTGATGAGTGACTTGCTGGGTGCTGCGCGCGGTCTGTTGGTGCGTGAGCCGGGCTTGGCATGCATCTTGGGCACGGGCAGTAACTCCTGCCTGTACGATGGCAAGGAGATCGTCAAGAATGTGCCCGCCTTGGGCTTCATCCTGGGTGATGAGGGCAGTGGTGCGGCTTTGGGCCGTGTGTTCCTGGGCGATGCCCTCAAGGGGCTGGCGCCGCAGGAGTTGACCGACGCGTTCTTTGAGAAATACAAGGTGACGCGTGCCGAGGTGCTCGATGCCGTGCTTAACAACCCTGCTGCCACGCGCAACCTGCGTCATTATTCGTTCTTCCTGAGCGAGCATCTGGACAACCCCTATGTCCACGAGACCATCGCGCGTGAGTTCAGGCGCTTCTTTGAGCGTAATGTGGCGCAATATGACTACAAGAGCTATCCCGTGAGCTTTGTGGGCTCCATTGCCACGACCTATAGCGAGATCCTGCTCGAGGTGGCCAACAGCTTCGGTGCCACCGTTCGCAAGATCCTCCTCAGTTCCATGCCGGGACTCGTCGCTTACCACAGCGACCAGGTGGTTGCCGATTAAGGGGAGGGCTTCTGCCAATTACTGAAAATGATATTTTGATATCACCCTGAGGCGAAGCCGTCTCATGGTGTGAGCGCAAAAAAGAAAATCTGTCGTCCGGTGTCGGGCGGCAGATTGTTGTATGGTGCCGTGAGCGACAAATTTTCCTTAAAAAGTGTAGTTAATTCATAAATAATGTTGTAAAACGGGGTATTTAAGGGGGTGTGTTTTGGTTTTTCGTTTGGTTTGAGTACTTTTGTTGCATAAGAATTTGCTCAAAAACCGAATGAAATGATATAGAACTTGACCCAGACCCTGCGGGGCTAATGCTAATTACACGAATTTAATTAGCGGAATTCGCATTAAAAAAGTAACAGGGTCAACTGCTATATCGTTCCAAAACCGAATGAAGATATGAAAAGATTGAGTCAAGTATTGTTTGCCCTGATGGCTGTGTCGCTTGCTGTGTGTCCTGTTCAAGCGCAGGAGTTTACCCAAGCGCAGCAGGATGCCGTGCAGCGCATCGTGGAGAGTAAGTTACCCGAGCACATGGGCGTGGGTAGCCTCAAGGTGCGTTCACTCACTGTTGAGAATGACACCGTGAAGGTGGATGTGAGCGAGAACTTCGGCGATGTGCCGTTTACCCAGGACGGGGTGGAGCGGATGCGCGATGAGATTCGCGAGGCATTGGGCGCCGAGTATAGCAACAACCCCGTGCTCATCACCATTGTGGGCAACGACATCGAGAAGTACTTTGCCGACTAT
>JAFZSS010000240.1 GCA_017619255.1 Muribaculaceae bacterium | reverse complement strand
TGGGTGATGCGGGTGGCCTTGAAAGCCTCGCCCTTGAAATCTCCCTTGACCAAGAATTTTCTTTCGATCTCTTTTGCCATATCCGTTTAGTTTGCTAAGGGTTTGTTAATCATACCGATGACACGCTTGATGGCCTGCAGGTAGTTGATGTTCTCAACACCCTCGAGGCCCACATCGGCCAGGGTTTTCTTGATATCCTCCACCTCGGTGGACTCGGAGTTGATGGTCCTTACCAGGGCACCGTTGATATACACATCGCCCGTCTCACAGATGGTGTCGTTCACCATATAGCCGTAGCGGATTTTCTCCACACTGACGGCCTGCAGGTCGGGATGGGCGTCAATCATGCCCAGGAATTCCTCCAGCGTATAGGTATCCTTGGTGAGCTCGGGCATCCCGTCAACCTTGAAGGCGGGGAAGACCTCGTCACGCAGCACCTGGGCCGAGATGGGGAACTCGCCTTTCATCAGGGGATTCCACTGCTCCAGTCCGTCAACGGTCTGCACATAGGTCTTGATGTCCATCTTGCCGTCGCGTATCTTGGTGTTGTTCACATCATTGGTGCGACTCACGATATAGGTCTCGCTGCTGTGGCGCTCCCACACTTTCTCGGGAACGGGGGTGCTCAAGCGCGCCATGCGTTTGGCGGCATCACAGAAGCAGCGTCCAAAGCTGCGGAACTCAAAACGGGGTTTTGAGATTTCACCAATCTTCAATTCTTCTTTTGCCATTTTTTATTTATTGTAATTCTTATATGTGTTAAAGTTAAATTACTAGAAACCATATCACTGTACTACAGTGGGATCCTCGGTGCCCGTGTCGGGGTTCTTGGCTCCCAGGGTGGTCGCATCGGTAATCATGTACTTACCTGTACCGTTGGGACAACGGCTCCATGAACCGGTCACCTTGGTCAGCGACTGGTTGCCCCAAGCATCTTCCTTCTCGCCGCGCTGGAACTTGTCAATCAGGTTGTTGTTAGGATCAAAAATCTCGATGAGCACGCTCTTCTTATTGGAGAAACCGCTTGAGATGCCATGCTCGGTGGTGCCCTTGGCACCCACGATGGTGTAGTAGCTGTGACCCATGACAACATCGGTTGCCAAGCCGGTCCATACGACATTCTCGTCCTTCTTGAGAACCACATCCTTCAACTTGATGGGATCATCGCCGTTGTTGTACAGCTCGATGAACTTCTCGGCATCATTGTCAGCGGCAGCATAGAGCTCATTCAGCACCAGTTTGGTGAAGTCTGAAGGCTTGTCGCCCACGGTGAATTCCTTCTCGGGAGAAACGGTGGTAAAGCCGGCCTCATTCACAACAACCACGGTATAGGTCACCTTGGTGCCATCGGGCTGAGCGGGAATGGTGGCCGTCCAAGTGTTACCGCCGCCACTCATGGGTAACTTGCCAGAGGTCGTGCCCGCAATATAATTCAATGTAGCGCTTTCCACACTTTGCAGACCGCTGACAACAGCGGTGATCACAATGTCGTCAAACGAGGTCGGTGCCTCAGGCATCATGGAGACTGACTCAATCTTTGACGGTCCTTCATATACTTTATCCTCTACACATGATGTGGCCATCACCATCGCGGCCATGAGCAGGATAGCTAATTGTATCTTTTTCATTGTCGTAATATTCTTTAAGTTATTGTCGATTAGAAGTCAATCTCGAAACGCAGACCGAGCATGTGGTAGCTCACGCCACCTTTGCCCTTGGCTTCAACGGCCTTGGTAAAGTCGGTGGTGGGAGCGCCGTTGGCATCGTGGCCGATGAAAAGCTTGCCCTTGCCGTTGGCATAGCGGTCATTATTGGAGTACTGGTAGTTAAGGACAATCTTCACGGAGTTGCCCAGGTAGAAATTCAGACCAGCGGTGATGTTCTCGCCAGAACCGCCATAGATGTCAGCATCGTTCAGGTCCAGATAGTCATAGCGCAGAGCCAACTCGACATCGCCCCACTTGCGGCCGCTCGAGGGCTGGGTAAACTCACCCTCGGCCACATTGAAGCGCTGCTGGCCACCCAACAGCAAGCAGCTTGCATGCATGTACCAGCCACCGAAGTTATAACTGTTGGTAGCCGATACATGGCTGCGGATCCACTCGCTCTGGACACGGGCAGGGCCAAAATAAGCGGCACCTTCCAGACCATACAACCACTCATGGTCAACATTGGGAATGACATCGGTGTCAATGTATTTCTTACGGTTGATGCTCGTGGCATTGCGCGTGCTGTAGCGCACACCGCCATACTCGTTGGTAGCCATGTCGGTCTTGGGGGTGCGGTATGATCCCTTACCACCCAAGTACAGACCATGGTGACGATCCTTGCTGTAAGGCATGTAACCCATCTTACCCGTGAACGAGTAGCCCTGACTGCGACCGAAGTCCTTGTTGTTGTCCTGAACATTGGTCACCTCCTCACTGCCGGCAACGGTCTGGAAGAACATACCCAGCGATGCGCGGAAGTGGTCAAGCAGATATTCGCCCTGGATACCGATGTGGCGGGACGGAACGAGTGCCTTGCACACCATCGGGCGTTCCATAAAGGTCAGATAACGCGATGTGGTGGTCTGCTCCATCGAGAAGTCCTCCTTGAAGTTACCGGCCTTGAATGCGAAATGCTCCAAGCCATCATACTCGATGATAGCGTCCTTGAGTTCAAACACGCCGTCGGCCATGTCCATGTCAATCTCACCATACCAGTCAGGAGTCACCTGTGCCTTGACGGCAAAGCGGGCACGACGAATCGACACACCGTTACCGATGGGATTGTAGTCGCTGTGGTTCTTGCCGAAGAAGGTAGCACCATCCACCTGCACTCGGTTGTCAAACCACACTTTGTACTTCTTGCTCTGGGACTCCAGCACCAAAATGTTGTTGCGCTGCTCGGCACGGAGTGCCTCACGGTCGACCTTTACACCATACTGGTTGTAGGTCACTTCCGCTTCTTCTTCAATGTCTTGGGCCCAGACACTTCCCGTCAGGGAGATGGCAAGCCCAACCATCAATGTCAATAATTTTTTACTCATAACATGTTGTTTAAAGGTTTATAAAATCATTTATAATTGGTTATTCATTGCTATAGTCCTGTCAATATCCGACAGTTTTTATGGCAAAAGTACAGAGAAATTCTAAAAATACAAGCAAAATTCTTAAAAAACCTTTCATGTCTTGCATTTTGCCACATGGGGCCACTGCCGTAATAAGTAGCATCCATGCTTAGGCATGGTTTTTGCATCATTTGCACATCAGTATGTTTTTTACTAATTTTGCGACAACTCAACCACCCATTGATACATTATGATATACACCTGTCCCAAATGTGGCAAGAAGATGGACTTGAGCACCGAAATGCTCATCAGCAACGAGTATAAGGTCACTTGTCCGCAATGTCTGTGCGAGCTGCACATTGTGGGGGACTATGCCTATATCCCCAGCGACAACCTGGAGCTGGACACCACCGTTGAGCGTTCACACAACATCAACTGTCCCAAATGCGGACATGAGGCCAACAGCAATGCCCACTTCTGCCCCAACTGCGGTGCAAGTTTTGATGCTCCCGCCTCCACCCAATCCACTACAGGAGACGATGCTGTTACAGGCGCTATGCTGCCTCCGCCGCTACCGTCCGGCCAAGGTATTGACCCGCTTTACAACGAAGCCGTGCAATTCATCAGCGGCTGCATCTCCATCACGCCGATGATGCTGCGAGACCGCTTCCATCTCACTGATGAAAGAGCCGCAGAGCTCATACGGCAGTTAGAAGCTGGCGGTGTCATCGGTCCATACAATAACGGCGGGCCTCGACAAATCCTCATCCCGCATCGCGACATGAGCCGTTATGTGCCTCGCTCAACCGCGACCAACGGTCAACCCGAGCAGCCACAAAGCCAGGGAGCGCCCGCCCGTGGAGGAATCAGCTGCATCACCTGGTTCATCATCATCGCCTTCTTCATCATGATGATGCGTGCTTGTGGCGGCTAAGCAATGATTCATTCGTTTGGAGTCAAACTATAGATTTCAAAAAAAATCGCACAAGTATTGCCATAGTTTGCAAGGATGTTTGTAAATTTGCCAATTGTAGAAAACATTATTCACTTTAAAAATAGAAAAGACAATGAAAAAAGGATGTAGTGGACTTGGTGTCCTGATTTTGATCGCCATCGCCGCAGTTTTGTGGGGTGCTGCCCGTTATAACGGACTCGTTAATTCTCAAGAGAGCGTAGAAAAGGCTTGGGGTAATGTGGAAAACCAGTATCAGCGCCGCGCTGACCTGATTCCCAACTTGGTAGAGACCGTCAAAGGCTATGCCAAGCATGAGCAGGAGACCTTCGAGAAGGTTATTGAGGCTCGCGCCAATGCAACCAGCATCAAAATCGACCCGTCGAACATCACCCCCGAAGAGTTGCAGAAATATCAGGCTGCCCAGGGTGAGCTGACCAGCGCTTTGAGCCGACTGATTGTTGTGAGCGAGGCCTATCCCGACCTGAAAGCAAACAAAAACTTCGAGGAGTTGCAGAATCAGCTTGAAGGAACGGAGAATCGCATCAATAAAGCCCGCATCGACTTTAACGAGGAAGCCAAGAAGTACAACACTCAGCGCCGCACCTTCCCCACCAACATCGTGGCAAGCATCTTCGGCTTTGGTGAGAAGCCTTACTTCCAGGCTCAAGAGGGCGCCGACAAGGCTCCCAAGGTAGATTTCGGAACCAGCCAGACCAACTAAACGATGGCACTGGCCGATTTCATCCCCAGTGAGGGCCAGCGTCGCATTGCCGATGCCATTACCGCAGCCGAGCGTCACACAACGGGCGAGATTTGCGTCCATGTGACGCCACGCTGCCGTGGCAATGTGATGAAGCGTGCCGCCAGAACATTCAACCGCTTGCACCTGTACAGTACCAAGCGCCGTAATGCCGTGTTGATCTTTGTCGCCTACGAGGCCCGCAAACTGGCCATCCTGGGTGATACCGGCATCAACGAAACGGTGCCCGAGGGCTTCTGGGACAACGAGGTGGACGAGCTGACACGCTACCTCAAGGCGGGACGACCTGTTGACGGCCTGTGCGAAATCATCGCCCACATGGGCGAGCGCTTGTCGGAGTTCTTCCCCGGTGAGCGCGACGACGAGAACGAGTTAAGCAACGAGGTCACTTTCGACGACCTTGATGATGACGACGACCTTGACGATGACCACCATGACGATGACGATTATGGCAACATGGAATAATAGGCTGTCACGACTGACGGC
>JAFZSS010000239.1 GCA_017619255.1 Muribaculaceae bacterium | reverse complement strand
AGCGAACATTTCACAAAAGAGATTTTTTTAGAGATTATTCAGAAAAAAAGTCCTACCTTTGCGGTCGCTTTTGCAAAAAGCGAAACAAATCAAGTCAATTATCTATAAATGAAGTTTTAAGTTTTTCGTTATAAGTTGTTCGTAATCACACTTAAAACTAAGAACAGAAAACTGAAAATTGAAAATTTATGGCAGCACAGAAGAAAGAACTCACCGTTGAAGAGAAACTCAAAGCGCTTTACGACTTGCAGCAGAAACTCTCGGAAATTGATGCTATCAAGACCCTGAGAGGTGAACTGCCGCAGGAAGTGCAGGACTTGGAGGACGAGATCGCCGGACTTCACACCCGCGTGTCAAAATTTGAAGATGAGATCGCTGTAGCACAGGATGACCTGGCCCGCTATCGCGACTCCAAGGTGAAAGCCGAGGAACTCATTGACAAGTACACCACCGACCAGGACAATGTGCGCAACAACCGTGAGTATGACTACCTGACCAAGGAGATCGAGTATCAGAACCTCAACATCGAACTCGCCGAGAAGAAGATGAACGAGATTGCCCGCAAGATTGAGACCATGCAAGTCGAGATCGACAAGGCAAAGGAGATGTTCACCGACCGTGAGCACGCCCTCGAAGAGAAGAAGAGCGAGCTTAACGAGATCGTCTCGGAGAACAAGCAGAAAGAGGAGACCTTGCGCGAGAAGGCCAAAAAGCAGGAGAACAAGATCGAAGAACGCTTGTTGACTGCTTTCAAGCGCATCCGCAAGAACACCCGCAACGGCTTGGGTATCGTTGTTGTACAGCGCAACGCCTGCGGTGGTTGCTTCAACCGCATCCCCGCCCAGCGCCAGATGGAAATCAAGATGCACAAGAAGGTGATCGTCTGTGAGTACTGCGGACGCATCCTCATCGATCCCGAACTGGTAGGCATCGCCCCCGAGGAGGCAAAGAACAAATAACTCAATCCCCTCGAGGGTTTGAGGATCAGCGGTAAGGACTCAGAGGCCATCCACGGCCTTAGCATCGAGACACCACCGCTTGATGACACCGCAATGGCAGTGAGTCCCCTGTGGAACACTGCCATTGTTGTTCCTCGACATATTCACATCTGGTGCTGCACCTCTCAGGCAAGATAGGCGGCTCAGCAATGCTAAACAAAAATGGCTTTTTCTTTGGCATTGTGTTCGCCTTGCACTATCTTTGCAGTAAAATCCACAAACACTTTGGTAAGGCAGGTTTCATGCCCTGCCCTATCTGATTAAAACAGAACATGATGACTGATCAATTTGACATGGTGGCCAAGACCTTCCTCGGGTTGGAAGGGGTACTCGCCGACGAATTACGCACACTGGGTGCCGAAGAGGTGAACGAAGGAAACCGCGTGGTTTACTTCAAGGGCGACAAGGAAATGCTCTACCGGGCCAATTTCGCCTGCCGCACCGCCGTGAGGATTCTCAAACCGTTCCTGACCCTGCATTCCACCAACGCAGATGACTTGTATGAACAACTCAAGACATTTGACTGGGAGCAGCTGATGACTGTGAAAACCACATTTGCCATCGATGTCACCGCCTATAGCGAGGATTTCACTAACTCCCGCTTTGTCACCTATCGTGTCAAGGATGCCATCGCCGACTTCTTCAACGACAGATACGGCAAGCGCCCCAGCATCCGTCTCGACAACCCTGAAATCCGCTTCGATGTGCACATCTCGGGCAAGGAGGTGACGCTGTCGCTCGACAGCAGTGGCGACCCGTTGTTCAAGCGCGGTTGGCGTGCCGCACAGACCGACGCCCCCATCAACGAGGTGCTGGCCGCTGGCATCATCATGCTGAGCGGGTGGGACGGTAAAACCGATCTGGTGGATCCGATGTGCGGTTCCGGCACTTTCCTCATCGAGGCAGCGCTCATCGGTGCCAACATTGCTCCTGGTGTGTACCGCAATCATTACGCTTTCCAGCAATGGCCCGATTATGACGCCGAACTGTTTGAAAAGATTTACAACGACGACAGCGCCGAGCGCGAGTTCAACCACAAGATCTATGGCAGCGACATCGAGGGCAAGGCCATCGCCATTGCCCGCGCCAATGTCAAGAACGCCAGTCTGAACAAGTACATTGAGCTGGAGCGCCGCGATTTCAACGAGATAGAAGAGGTGCCCGAAGGTGGCACACTCATCACCAATCCGCCTTACGGCGAGCGCTTGAGTATCGAGGATATTGACCAGTTCTACAGTGACCTGGGCTTTAAGCTCAAACACACTTTCAGGGGCTACAATGCCTGGCTCATTTGCTACAACAAAGAACAATACTTTAAAATCGGCCTCAAGCCGTCGGTAAAGTACGCCTTGAACAACGGCGGACTGGACTGCGAACTGCTGCAATATGTCATCTTCGACGGCAAGTATGACCAGATGCGCGAACGCGGCGAGCACATCCGCAACGAGGGATTCCGCGCCAGCGAGCGCAGCAAGGGCAACTACCATTCACGCCATGATGCCGGTGCGGGTCGAGAAGACCGTCCCAGACGCCACGACGACCGCCCCAGGCGCCATGACGACGACAGACCTGCTCGCCGTCGTTCCGACGAGAGGACACCCCGTCGTTTCGAGGACCGCCCTAAACGCGAGGAACAACCCATCAGCGATGAGGAACGCCTGCGCCGCGAACGCATCGCTCGGGACCGTCGTCTGATGTCAGGAGTGGACAACCGTGACAAGGAAGGCCGCTACGACGATGACTTCGACCAGGAATTCCGCCACACCGCCACCTTTGCCAAACGCATCCTGCGCGACCGCAAACCCACGCTGAGTGCCGACAAGGAGGTGCCCATCATCCATGGTCGCCGCAAGAGCTGGAAGCGCCGTGACCTGGACGAGCCCACCGACCAGACCTCCAAGGACAACAACGAATAAAAAAGACAAGAAGGACAAGTATTATTCTCAACAATGAAAAAGAGGATTGTCTTTCTTGTCTTCTTAAAGCCTAAATAATGTCGACTCGCGAACATATCAATGAGTACTTCAACAGCAAGTCGTTCATGGTGCTTTGCGCATTGGCACTCGTGGCAACCGCTGTTGTGGCACGGCTATGGGGAATCACACCGCCCGCCGATGACAGTTTAGGCATCTTCTTCAAGTTCAACGGGCCGCTCATCAATCATGCGACACTCTCTTGGGTTGTCAATTTGTTGTGCCTGCTGGTGACAGGTGGAATTCTCATCGCCATCAACAAAGTGTTCGCTTTTGTGCGGTCGGTAACTCATTTATTTGTGTCAGCTTTCTTTCTGCTACAGATAGCCAATCCGTCGGGGCTGGTCGCATTCAACGCCGGCACCCTGTTGTGCCTGTTAGTGGCGTTGACTCTGCTACCGTTGTTTGCTGCCTATCAGGACCGTCACTCGCAGCGGCGCATCTTCCTGATTTTCGCTTTGGCCACAACCGGCTGCTTGTTTCATTACGGCTTTTTGATT
>JAFZSS010000238.1 GCA_017619255.1 Muribaculaceae bacterium | reverse complement strand
TCTCCGGATCACCTCGCACGACCTGGCTGCGGAGCTCTTGAGTAAACTCAAGGCTGCGATCAATACCAGTGAGCACGAGATATCCTCCGTGATTGCATTCTCCACGTTCACGCTTGACAGGATATTTGCCCACACCATCAAACATGTGAATATCAAGCAGTCTATCAGCGAGGTCTTCCTCTTTAAATAAACAAAGGAAACCTCTTTTAGAACATCTAAGAAGAGAATAGACATCCGCGCTCCTCATGACAAGAGTGCGGGTGTATATTATTGAAAGGCCATGTCGCATTATTATCTATTATTACTTTTATATATATTTGAAATCTGTTATTTTTGCAGCAAATACTAACCCTAATAGAATCAACACTTATGAAACAATCCAATCTCTTTAGACTACTCGCCCTGGTGGCGGCCATGATATGCGCCATCGGCGCCAGTGCTGTTGAGGCCTATGCCAATTACACACCGTCGAACACGACGCTGACGTGTATGCCCGCATCGACGGCGGCCCCAGCAATCCCGGCTACTTCACCGATAAATTCGCAGCTCTGCGCGGTGATGTGAACGGCGATGGCTCGGTGGACATCAGCGATGCAACGATGTTGATTAACTACTTACTGAGCGGTAATGCCTCGGGCCTTAACTTGGAGAACGCCAACTGTGATCAGAATGGCGGAGTGGACATCAGCGATGCCACCACCCTGATCAACTACCTGCTCAATGGATCATGGTAACCATGGTTTAGACTATAGACCATAAACGGCATACGCTCTTCTGAACTGCACTCCAAAAGTCTTGTGTCCTACTTTTGGGTGCAGTTCACTTCTTCTAACTGGTGATCGGACGCTTCTCATTTTTCTATACAGCAAACTCTATGCTCTATACTTGGCGATGGTCAATCATGGCAAGTTTTCAACAATTAGAATTATTAAACATATTTTATTTGTCGTTTACATTTATTTTGATTATCTTCGCCCCTTATTAAATACTTTTCAAACTGAAAATAATAGTTTTAATAACCTATATTGTTTAACTTCAAACCATTCAACCATCATGATGAGAAAACTTCTTTTCGCATTGACGTTAGGTTTCTCGATGAGCGCAATGGGTCAGGTACTGAATGTGACCTCGATTGACAAGGTCAATTTGCCTGACAAAGCATCGGTAGCTGCCATCAGCCCGCAGGGTGATTACCTGCTGTTGACCAACGCTACCAACCAAGGCCTCACCAAGTATGACCTGACGAGTGGTCAAACCCAGACGCTGAGCACTGCTCCCAGCGCCGGGCACAACGTGAAAATCTCGCCCGACGGCCAGACGGTCGTTTATCGCGAGGGTTCGTTCAACAAAAAACACCTGCGCGTGTCCTCATTGAAGAGCTTGAACCTGGCCACCGGCGTGAGCCAGGAGCTGGTGAAACCCACCCGCGATCTTCAGGGCTATGCTGTTGACGCCACCACTGCTGTTGCCGTGAACAAGGGCAAGTACAGCAAGAAGGCCATCGGCACTGCCAAGGCTCAGAATCTGCCTGTCCTCTCGATCAACAAGGGTCAGCTGATGATCACTATGAACGGCAAGACGCGCCAGTTGTCGCCCCGTGGCACCGAATACAGCTACATGTGGGCTTCTCTGTCGCCCGATGGCAGTAAGGTGCTGTTCTATCAGGCCGCCCATGGCACCTATGTTTGCAACCTTGACGGAAGTAATGTCCAGAAGGTGGGCAAAATGCGTGCTCCCGTATGGTATGACGACAATACCGTAGTGGGTATGATGGACCTGGATGACGGCGAGTTCATCTATGCCTCGACCATTGTTGCCGCCAACCTCGACGGCACGACGCAGACGCTGACCGACGACACTACTGTCGCCATGTATCCGCATGCCATTGCCGGCAAGATCGTGTTCAGCACGCCCGCCGGTGAAGCTTACATTATTAACGTAACCAAATGATGACAGCTATGAAAAAGATCTTTTTACTTGCCGTAGCCGCCATCATGGCAGCCGGCGCTTTGCAGGCTAAAACAGCCGACGAACTCCGCGTTTACCTGAATCCCGGTCACGGTAGCTGGGGACCCAATGACCGCCCGATGGCGACCATCTCCTACCCCATGCTGCCCGAAACGGGACGCCCCGACACCTGCGGCTTCTATGAGAGTAATACCAACTTGTGGAAGTCTCTCCAAACGCGTCTGGAACTCATGAAGATGGGTGTCAAGTCAGAGAACATCACCATGTCGAGGTGGAAAAACGGCCCGTACCCTTATGTTGCTGGAGCTGAAGACGCTGAGATGTACAACCGTCCGTTGTCGGAAATCTGCGAGGAAGTGGAAATCGGCAACTATGACATGTTCCTGTCGCACCACTCCAATGCTCTCAACGACGGTACCGCTACCAACTACCCGTTGATGCTCTATCGCGGCTATGATGGAGTTGATGGAGACCTTACAGTCGGCAGCCGTGATCGGGCTATGACGTGTTGGCCTATTTTCTATACCAACGAGATCGATCCGATGACCAATTACAGTCCGTCAAGCCCCAATGTGCGTGGTGACATCAGTTTCTACGGCAGTTCATCGACGCGTGTTGACCCTGTGACTGGTATCGCATATACCGGCTACCTGGGCGTCCTCAAGCATGGTGCTCCCGGCTTCCTGGTAGAGGGTTATTTCCACACCTATCAGCCCGCCCGCCATCGTGCTTTGAACATTGACTATTGCCATCAGGAAGGTATCCGCATCGCCCGTGGTATCGCTGAGTACTTCGATTTGACTCCTTACAACAAGGGTTACATCATGGGTACTGTGAAAGATGTCCACAACCATCTGGTTCACAACCTGTACAATTACAATGCAGGTACCATGGACCAGTGGGCTCCCATCAACGGAGCGGTAGTTACCCTGAGCAAAAATGGTCAGACAGTAGCTACCTACACCACCGACAACAACTATAACGGTGTGTTTGTGTTTGAGGACCTTGATCCCGGCACTTACACGATCAGCGTTACCGCCGAGGGATTCAAACCCCTGGGTGAATACACCGCTCCCACCGTTGACAGCCAGTGGCAAGAGTGGATTACCAAGGCCACCGGCAACATCGTTGTAGAGGCCAATAAGACCACCTATGAGGTGCCCTTCCTTGAGGCCACAGACTATGTGATTCCCGACGATCTGTATCAGAACTATCCTGAGCCTGAGTTGCCCAGTTACATTTCAGCACCCACCAAGCTTGACCTGGTGCGTGATGAAGGAACTGAATATGACCTTGATGGCACCATCAAGCGCATGCTCGTGCGTGGTGACACCACCGTTGTGCTGACCAATGCCGAAGACGGCACGCCTCACCTGTATCTGATCAACAATGTTGACAAGGTGATTGTCAAGGAACTGAGCATTGACGGTATCGCACCTGCTGAGCCCAACAATGTCGGCTTCTATAGCCGTCTGACTGACATCTGTTTCACTGCCGATAATCAGCTCGTGGGTATGAACAGCGTTCAGACGCAATACAGCTCTGATTATGTTGATGCTGGCTACCAACGCGGCACGCTGCGCCTGTTCAAGTGGGCTGACTTTGACAGCGATCCTGTTGAATGGGTGACCTCAATGAGTTCGGCCAACTTCTACCGCTACCGTCCGCAGGCTCTTGCTATCGACGGTGCAGGCGACGAATGTCTGGTTACAGTCATCGGCACCAATGGCAGCAGCGCGGTAGGTGGCATGAGATTCTTGAAACTCTCTGTTGTCAACAACCAGATCACCAGTACCATCTATACCGAGCAGACCATCAACGCCACCAGCAACTTCACGCTGCCCAAGATTGGCGAACCTGTCTTGACACTTTCGCCGCGCAACGATGACAATGTTGTCCTCGATGGCGACCAGATTCTGCCGTTTGAGGTAGCAACAGCCAAAACCAATGGCACCAACAGTGTAGTAGTTGGTCGCTTGGACGACGTTGAGGAAGATGCTCCCGCAGTAGGCGTATCGTTCTTCAAATATGCTCAGCACCAATACATGGTAACGCCTTACATTGCTCAAGAAAGGGATGATAATCCCATGGTGGGCGGTATCAAGCTGTATGACATTACCGCCGGTATGGATCAGGCCGCATTGGTGGCTACCACCAACACCGACCTTGCTCCGCTGGCCACCCAGTTCATGTCAACAGGTGCTGCAGTCAAGGGTGCTGACATCAACCTCTATCTGATGCAGGACAACAAGATTACCAAGTGGCAGGCATTGGCTAAAGAGCAGCCCGGAGTTCCCGGCGTCTATGCTTATGGCTTGGAATGCTACAATGACAACAACAGCATCTGCATCTTTAATTTCAATGCCAACGCCGACGCCCAGAATGCTTATATTACCTTCTACGATTCTGAGGGTAACGAATTGGGCTCCGTCGATGTTCCCAATGTGACCGAGGGCTTGAACACCTTCGAACTTCAGTATAGTGACATTCCCGCTAACGCTGGTGAAACCATCACATGGTCTGTAACTCTCGAGGGTGAGCCCATTACCACTATCCAGCGCATCAACCCGAGAGGCCAGAACTACAGCGGTCAGCTGTTTGTCGCTGTCGACAAGTCGCCGAAGAGTCCCAAGATGGGTACCATCTATGCCGGCAACCGCGTTGGTAGCGGCAGCGCCAGCAATGGTGTTTATGTTTGTGATGTTATGGGTCAGCGTGTGAGCGATGACCTGTATCGCGGTGGCCATGGTTGGGGCAGCAACTACCGCATGAGTATCGACGAGAATGGTAAGCTATATGTTCCTGATTGGGGTGATGGCGCCTCTGGCGTTTATATCGCTGATCCCGAGGACATCGCTGGCACCTGGACCGAGTTCTTCATTGGTACCCGTCAAAGCAGCGGTCTGATTGTCAACGACGGTCAGAATGTGGGCTCCTCGACACCGGGCGTTGGCATCGGTGGCACTGGTGCTAACACCAAGCTTTATGTATACCTTGAGGACTTCGGCAACGGTGTAGGTGTTTACAACATTGGTCAGGCCGACGGCAGCATTGTTGATACTTGGGCAACCGCTCCCAACCAGTACTATGACATCGGCGCATGGCAGCTGAACACCAACGGTAATGTGGTTGCCGATCCCGGCGGCCGTGGTGTTTGGGTATCGCAGTACCGCAGTGCAGGTAACAATGCCTCGGGCGTTCCCTCACTCATGTTTGTGGACAACGATGGCAATGTTAAGTTCAACTCCGGTAAAGCACCCTACAACGCTATGCTCAACGGTAGTGACCGTGCTGGCTTTGCTATCAATGACGCGTCCGACATGCTCGTCATCAACGACGGCAGTGGTGTGCTCCAGTTCTATGACCTGACTTGGGGCAGGGACGGCAGCACTCCCGATATCACTCCTAAGTACTCCTATGTTGCCGATGCCCGCAACAGTGCAGGTTCCATCTTCCAGATGGCGTTTGACTATGCAGGCAACCTGGTTTGCGCCGGTGGCAACATCGGTATCTACTCGCTGCCTACCGACGAGAATATCCACACAACTCCTGCAACTGGTGACTTCGAGATGATCGTTATCCCCACCGCAGTTACCGAGACAAGTGTGGCCAAGACCATCGTCAGCGAGCGTTACTATGACATCCGTGGTATCGAGTACAGCCAGCCCGTGAAGGGTGTGAACATCATCGTACGCACCTACAGCGATGGCTCTACCCAGAGCATCAAGGTTATCAAGTAAGATGTAAAACAGCGACTACTGTGTCGCAAAAGCCTGTTTGCAGGCGACCCTCGCATGAAGGGTCGCCTGCTTTGTTTTTATGATGAAAAAAGAGTGATGATGTTCTCAATTCAATGGTTTTTTGTACCTTTGCCATCCAAATTACAAATGCAAAGAGATTAATACACTATAAATGATTGATTTTTTAGACAATATAGATGCTGAAATGAGTGATGGCGGGGCTCGCGTCGTTCCCATCATTACTGAGATTCATGAAGTGGGTGACAGTCTTGACATCCATGGCAATAAAGCTGAGGACATACCCATCCTGCCGCTTCGCAACATGGTGTTATATCCGATGATGACAATGCCGGTGTCGGTGGGTCGCGAGAAATCCATGCGCCTGATTAAGGAGGCTGAGCAGAGCCATTGCTCAATTGCTGTATTTTGTCAGTACGACAGCCGCATCGACGACCCGTTGGAGCGCGACTTGAACCGTGTTGGTACTATTGCTTCAATCATCAAGGTGCTCGAATTACCAGACGGTTCCACTAATGTCATCTTGCAGGGCCGCTCTGTGTGTCAACTGAATCAAGTGACAGAAACTTTACCATATCTGCGTGGCGCGGTTACACTGGTTGAGGACAAGTTGCCTCTGGCCGGAGATAAGGAGTTTGAAATGTTGATGCAATCCATCGGCGAAGTAACCATGCGCATGCTGCGCAACATGGGCTCTAATGGACGCGAGTTGGCATTTGCCATGAAGAACATCGATAACCCCGTGTATATGATGAACTTCCTTGCGACCAATATCGCCTTTGACTCTGACCAGAAACAGCACATGCTTGAGGAACGGGACATCAAGAAACGCGCTTACCTGCTCTATGCCCTGCTTGCCCGAGAGGAACAACTGGTTGAAATCAAGGCTAACATCCAGTCCCGCACACGCGAGGAACTCTCCCAACAACAACGAGACCACTTCCTGCAGCAACAGATTCGCACGATTCAAGAAGAACTCGGCACTGATGCCGATGATATCGAAATCCTGCAAGAACGAGGAAGCAAAATGAAATGGAACGAGGCCGTGCAGAAGCATTTCGACAAGGAATTACGCAAGCTGGAACGACTGAACCCGCAGACGCCAGATTATTCCGTTCAGTATGCCTATCTCGACAATATGCTCAATCTGCCGTGGGACACCTATACCGAGGACAACTTCGACCTCAAGAAGGTGGAGACCAAGCTCAATGACGACCATTACGGGCTGGAGAAAGTCAAAGATCGTATCCTCGAGCACTTGTCAGTGTTGAAGCTGCGCGGGGACCTCAAGGCGCCTATTTTGTGTCTCTATGGCCCTCCCGGCGTGGGCAAGACCTCATTAGGCAAGTCTATTGCTGACGCACTGCATCGTGAATATGCCCGCATCTCGTTGGGTGGACTGCATGATGAAGCTGAAATACGCGGTCACCGCCGCACCTACATCGGTGCCATGCCGGGTCGTATCATCGCTGCACTGGCCAAATGCGGGAGCAATAACCCTGTCATCGTGCTTGACGAGATTGACAAGGTGGGACAGGACTTCAAGGGTGACCCGTCGTCGGCTTTGCTTGAGGTGCTTGATCCCGAGCAGAACGGTCATTTCCACGACAATTACCTTGATGTTGATTATGACCTGTCCAAGATTCTGTTCATTGCCACAGCCAATAGCTTGTCCACCGTGAGCCGTCCCCTGCTCGACCGTATGGAAATCATTGAAATCAATGGTTACATACCTGAGGAAAAACTGGAAATCGCTAAGCGTCACCTCATTCCCAAGGAGTTGGAAAACAACGGATTCAAGAAAAATGAAATCAAGTTCGGCAAGCAGGTAATACTCAAAATCATCGATGACTACACCCGCGAATCGGGCGTGCGACAACTGGAGAAAAAGATTGCCACGGTGTTGCGTCGTGTGGCTCGCCACAAGGCATGCGGCGGTACATTCCCCACAAGTATCAAGGTAGATGACTTGAAAGAATACCTGGGCGCACCTGATTACAGCCGTGACCGTTACGAGGGTAATGAGTTTGCCGGCGTGGTAACCGGTCTTGCATGGACCGCAGTGGGTGGCGAAATACTGTTTGTGGAATCGTCGCTGGCTCGCGGCAAGGGCGAAAAACTCACCCTTACTGGTAACCTGGGTGATGTGATGAAAGAGTCGGCCGTGATTGCGCTGCAGTACCTTCGTTCCCACTGCTCGTTGCTCAATATTGCACCGGACCTGTTTGACAAGTATAATGTCCACATCCATGTGCCTGAAGGTGCTATTCCCAAAGACGGTCCGTCGGCAGGCGTCACCATGGTGACCTCGCTAGCCTCCTCATTTACCCAGCGCAAAGTCAAGGATCACTTGGCTATGACAGGTGAAATCACCCTGCGTGGCAAAGTGCTGCCGGTGGGTGGCATCAAGGAAAAGATTCTTGCCGCCAAGCGCGCGGGAATCAAGGAGATCATCCTGTGCAAGAATAACCGCAAGGATATTGAGGAAATCAACGAGATGTACCTGAAGGGCTTGACATTCCACTATGTCAACACCATCAAGGATGTGCTCGATCTGGCCCTGCTGCCCGAGAAAGTAAAAGACGCCATCGAGTTGTAATCCGCTTTCAAGCGAAAGGCAGACATTTATCAACAACAAGGGACAACCGGCTTATCGGTTGCCCCTTGCTTAATGTAAATGTATTGAAGTTCCTCTATTGATGCTATCTCACTCTTCAGGATACTTGAGGTTCTCGGGCTGGATGTTCTGGAGCACCTCGATGTAGTATTTACGAGCTTCCCATTTCGCCATGGGCAGGTTGTTAAGCATATAATTGCCACAATCATGGGCATTGGCTCCAGGGATTTCTCCATCAAAGTCTGACATCCATTGGAACAGCTCCTGCATCAAGGGAACGATGTCACGGCTCTCCAGATCTCCCTTGAGCAATAGGTAATTCCCCGTGCAGCAACCCATGGGTCCCCAATAGACTACTTTATCTCCCCACTGCTTGTGGTTGCGCAACCATGTTGCCGCCAGATGCTCGATTGTGTGCAAAGCGCTCTGGCTCACTGCAGGCTCACGGTTAGGCAGCTTCATGCGGATGTCGAAAGTGGTCACCACATCACCACCTGAGAAATAATCCTTGCGGGATACATATATTCCCCGCAGCAAACGGGTGTGGTCAATTTTGAAACTTGCTATCTTTTCCATAATTCAGTTTTTAGTTTTCAGTTGTCAGTTGTCAGACCATACTTGTTGGTGGATGTTAACTCTTCACACCTAGAAGCTAAAGCCTGTTGATGATATCTTTCACCAGCATGAATGTCTCACGCGGTGCATCATTCCAGAAATCCAGATACTGGCTCGTGTTGTCGTGGCTAGCACCAGGTGAGTCGCTGATAACACGCAGGGCCAGGAACGGCACACCACACTGGTGGCAGACTTGAGCAATGGCACCTGACTCCATGTCCACTGCTAACGCATCGGGGAAAATGCCCTTGATGCGTTTCACATCCTCCATCTTGTCAATGAACTGGTCACCTGAGCAGATAAGTCCCTTGTGGATGTCGTCTCGTTCCGGCAACAGTTCAAGCAGTTTTGTGGCTCCTTCAAAATACAGCGGCAATCCTTGAACTTGCCCCATGACACTCTCCGGGCCACACCACACATCATGATAGGCGACCTGGGCGCCCGCCACCACATCCATCACCTTGACAGATAGGTCAGCACCGCCTGCAACGCCACTGTTAATCACATAGTTGGGAGCAAAATGATTCACAAGCATGAGGGTGCCCATCGCAGCATTAACTTTGCCTATGCCGCATTGCATGACCATCACATCATGTCGTCCCACTTTACCCCGGTGGAACTCAAAGCCGCTCATGCGGCTCTCTTCGCTGTCGTGCAGCAACGGTAAGAGCAGATCAAGCTCCTTGCGCATTGCCACAATGATTCCAATCTTCATTCCTGTAGGTTTAGTAATTACAACCGCAAAGTTACTACTTTTTCTTCATTTTTACTATCTTTGCTGCATGAAACAGTTGATTGATGTTCTACACAGCGAAGGCTTAACCTTAGTCGTTAAAAGCGGTGATGGAAAGATTTACCGGTTCACACAGCGCGGCGTGAAGGATTTGTTGATGCTGGTGAGTTCCTGTCGTGATGTGCTTTCAGGCGCGCTCGTGGCCGACAAGGCTGTGGGTAAGGCTGCCGCAGCCTGTATGATCGTTGGCGGTATCCATGCTGTTCATGCCGATGTAATGAGTGCACCGGCTTTCTCCATGTTGACAGCATCTGGCATCACCGCAGAATATGACCAACTCGTGGACCACATCGTCAACAGGGCGGGAAATGGCTGGTGCCCTATGGAGCTGATTAGCAGAGATGTGGATAACCCGATGGTTATCCTTCAGAAAATCAAGGACTTTTTAGAATCACATTAAACGAACACTGGAACCATTATGGCTCCAGTGTCACTTCATTAAACATCACTAATTTTATTATTGGCTGTGTTTTCAGGCTTCAGTTTTAGATTCTCGTTTGCTATTTAGACACATGAGAAAGCCGTTTTGCAACAAGAAATCCACATTTTAACATTACATTAACACTACTGTATCCGCATCCCTATTGAAAGGGATGCGGATGCTCGCTATGGTCTAAAGTCTGATTAAAGCTCTGCTTCCTTGAGTTTCTCAGCGTTCTCGGCTACGATGAGGTGGTCAATACAATCTTGGATGTCTCCGTCCATAAAGGCCGGAAGGTTGTAGATGGTGTAGCCGATGCGGTGGTCGGTGATGCGGCCCTGCGGATAGTTATAGGTGCGGATCTTAGCAGAACGGTCACCAGTCGAAACAAGCGTCTTACGCCTTGAGGCGATGTCATCTACATACTTCTGGTGCTCGTGGTCGTAGATGAAGGTGCGCAGGCGTGCTAACGCCCTTTCTTTGTTCTTGGGCTGGTCACGCGTCTCGGTACACTCAATGAGGATTTCCTGCTGCTCGCCTGTGTTGGGATTAGTCCACATGTATCGCAGGCGCACACCGCTGTTCACCTTGTTAACATTCTGGCCGCCGGCGCCGCCGCTGCGGAAGGTATCCCACTTAATCTCACCTTCGTTGATGTGAACATCAAACGGCTCGGCCTCGGGCAGCACTGCCACACTAGCTGCACTGGTGTGCACACGGCCTTGAGTCTCGGTCACGGGCACACGCTGCACGCGGTGCACACCTGACTCATATTTTAAGGTGCCATATACATTATCGCCCGTGATGCTGAACACGACCTCTTTGAATCCGCCCACGGCACCCTCGCTGCAACTGGACATCTGTACCGTCCAGCCTTTAGTCTCGCAGTAGCGCGTGTACATGCGGGCAAGATCGCCGGCAAACAAAGCTGCCTCATCGCCTCCTGTTCCGCCGCGGATTTCCAGCACAACATTTTTGCTGTCTTCGGGATCTTCGGGTATGAGCAAGAGTTTGATCTCCTCCTCCAGCTTGGGCACCTCGGCCTGATTGACATCGATTTCCTCTCGCGCCATGGTGCGTAGGTCCTCATCGGTTTCGGTGTCCAACACTGCCTTGGCCTGCTCAATGTCCTCAAGCAGTTTGCGGTAGCGGTTGGTCGTGGCCAATAAGGTCTCGAGGCTTTTGTATTCTTTCGTCAGCTTAACATACCGTTTCTGATCAGCGATGACACTAGGGTCAGTGATGAGTGTCCCGATTTCTTCAAATCGAGCATCCAGACCCTCTAGTCGTTGCAGTAAAGCGTTCATATTCTGTTAGTTTTAGTTTTTTAGTCTTTCGGGATGAGTTCTCTTATATTCCTCGATGCGTTCGGCAAACTTGCGGTCTTTTTTATTCGACGGGTCGGGAGTGAAGTCCAGATTCTCGGGGATGTCCTTGCCCAAATCCACAACATGGCGGATCCCGCCGCCGATTATCAACAAAGAGTCATAGAGCGCATGAGTGTTGGCATCATATGCAGCCATCGTCAAGGTATCGCCGTTAACTGCCACCGTATGATAATAGCGGCCGGAAATGCCGAATTTGTCGAACTGCTCGTCAAAGTTAATGCGATAGTTCTTGGTAGAGCAGTGGCTGACTAGATATACCGGTGGAACGGCAGCACCTGCATTGTCATGGGATGTCATGCGAGCATAGGCATGCTCATGGCCCTGTAAGACAAGGTCCACACCGTACTGACGAACCAAGTCGTCAAACATCCATTGTTGAATGGCATCGTTGCCTTTCAAGGAATGGAGCGGATGATGGAGCACGAGAATCTTCCATTTTGCCTTGCTTTGCGATAGTTGTTCTTTCAGCCAGTTGTGCTGTGACCACAGATAGTAAAATTCACGGTTGGTGTCCAGTACAAAAATCTGAGCATCTCCATATTTCAGGGTATAAACCATATTGTCCCCTACCCTGGAATCCAGGAAATAGGAGAACACGAGCGGGAAACGGCGTTCCAACCGCTGGATGACGCCCTTAAGATAGTCATGGTTACCTGTCACATTGAGAATCGGCATCGATTGCCCGATGCTGTCAAGTGTGCGGAAGGTCTCAGCCCAGTTCTGATTGGTGGGTCGTTCGGTCAAGTCACCGCCGCACACGAGAAACTCCACATCAGGATGATGCGCCCAGGCCTCACGCAGCAGGCTGCCCTCAATGCCGCCAATAGTATCCTGCACATCACCAACAAAAAGGAACGAGAATTTGTCTCGATGAAGAGCGTAGGTCTGGAATTCATACCATGGCGATGCCTTGCCGTTAGTAACAGCTCGATAACGATAGTGCATGGCGGGTTTCAACTGGCGCAGACGAGCTACATAGTAGGCAGCTTTTCCTTTGCGGGATTCAAACACCTCGCCTTGCGACTCAATGTGGGTTGTATCACGGTCTTCAAGGCAAACAAGCTCTATGTGTGAGGGATGCAACACCGTGTCGCACTGCCAACTCACATTGCGCGACAGTTCGTCCTCATCTCCAAAGGTGAGCAACACATGGCTTGGTGACATCAGCGGCTCTACTGACAACTCCTCGGGATTACCAAACCACACATTCCACCTTGTCGCCATCCACACAGTCAGGGCTATTGTGAGCAGTAACAAGAACAGTCGCTTGAGTTTTTTAGACCTTGTTTTCATTTTGTGGTGCAAAAGTAGTAATTTTGTGCAACATTTATGAAATGGACAACAATGAATCGTCGTTTTAGCATATCCAACACACCTCTTGCAGCTGCTTTATGGGATCTGCTCGTGGTCTATTTTGCCTACACCCTGTGCCGTTCCGTTTTCTTAATGCTCAACTGGTCGCTTTATGCCGGAACGCTGACATGGAGCCACGGCATGGGACTGTTCGGTGCCGGACTGCTGTTCGACACGCCTGCCATACTATACACCAATGCCGTTATTCTGCTGATGCTCCTGCTGCCCTTTCACTGGAAGGAGCGTCCTGGCTATTACCGGGTGGCGCGCTGGATCTACACCATTGTCAACAGCATCGCCGTGTGCATGAACCTGATGGACTGCGTTTATTTCCCGTTCACGGGCAAGCGCACTACAGCCTCTGTCTTTGCCGAGTTCAGCAACGAGGGCACAGGGGAAATGTTGAAAATCTTTGGGGGTCAGTTCTTGAGTCATTGGTATCTGGTGCTGCTAGCCGTATTAGTCACCTGGTCGTTTTGGAAACTGTTCCGCCCTAAGGTTGACGCAAAATCTTGTGTCTCGGTTTTCAGTTCTCAGTCGTCAGTTGTCAGATATTATGTCATTCAGGCGCTGTCATTGTTGCTAGCCGTGCCCTTGTGTATTGGTGCCATTCGTGGCGGCTTCACCAAGGCGACGCGCCCCATCACCATCAGCAATGCCAACCAGTATGTGAACCGCCCTGCTGAGACCGGCATTGTGTTGAACACGCCGTTCTCCATACTGCGCACGATGAAGAAGACGCCCTTTGTCGTCCCCGACTACATGAGTGGCGAGGAGGCATTAGCGCTCTATACCCCACTCCACCAGCCTGGCGACAGCACGGCCTTCACACCGCGCAATGTCGTTGTCATCATTCTCGAGAGTTACAGCAAGCAGCACATCGGTTTCTACAACCGTACCCTGCGCGACGGCACCTACAAGGGCTTCACGCCTTTCCTGGATTCTCTCATCACTCAGAGGGCAATGACCTACTGCTATTCCTACGCCAACGGTCGCAAGAGCATCGAGGGCATGCCGTCGGTGTTGTCATCGTTGCCCAATTTTGTCGAGCCGTTGTTCCTGACTCCGGCCTCGCTGAATGCCATGTCGGGTCTTGCCCGCGAACTTGGAGAGAACAAGGGTTACATCACTGCCTTTTTCCATGGTGCGCAAAACAGTTCGATGGGTTTCCATGCTTTTGCCCGCGCCACGGGCTTCCAGCGTTATTACGGCCGTGACGAGTTCAATGCAGATCCCGACTTCCACGGCGATGAGGACTTTGACGGCACCTGGGCCATCTGGGACGAGGAGTTCTTCCAGTTTTATGCCCGTCAGATGAGCAAGATGCAAGAGCCGTTCATGACAGCGCTGTTCAGCGCGTCATCCCACGACCCGTTTGTTGTGCCCGAGAAATACAAGGGTCGCTTTCCGCAAGGTGAACGCCCCTTGCAGCAATGCATTGCTTATACTGACTACGCCTTGAAGCGTTTCTTCGAGGAAGCCAGTAAGCAGCCTTGGTTCAATAACACCTTATTTGTCATCACCGCCGACCATGTCAGCCAGCAGATTGACCCGTTCTACTGCACCACGCTGGGCAACTATGCTGTGCCCATCATCCTGTATGCCCCTGGCGATCCGTCACTTCACGGCTATGATGAGCAACGGGTGGTCGAGCAGATTGACATTATGCCCACTGTGCTGGCTTATCTGCATTACGACCGACCGTATATCGCCTTCGGACTCGATATGCTGAACGGCAATGATGATGAAGGCTTTGCTCTGCATTGGCTTCCGGAGTCCAGCAGTTACGAATATGTTTGGGGTGATTATGCCCTTCAGTTTGACGGAAAGGAGGTTACGGCGGCTTACAAATTCCGCACCGACTCAACTTTTAGTCAAAATGTGCTTGGCACCATGCCGCACGACACGCTATTGCGTATGCAACGCCACATGGAATCCATCATCCAGCAGTACATGCAACGCATGACCACTGATGACCTCACAGTGAAGTGAGCACAAATCAGAAATTGAATCCCATAATGCGATACACCTGATTGACCATCCCAAGGCGGTCAATGTCGGGGCGTGTCGAGAAAAAGAGGAATATCAGGTCACGCTCGGGTATCTTTCCTGCATAAATTGTAAAACCGCCGTTGTCGCCCAGGTGATAGACATGTGTGGGTTGATTGGGGCAGTCCTGAACGAAGAAGCCGTAGCCATAACCTGTATAGGGTTGGTGGCCGTAATTGGCATCTTGAGGAATCTGAATCCAGGGGGTGTAAGCCATTCGCTTGCTGGCGGCAGTCCATACTTTATTGTCACGCAGTGCTCGCTCCCAGCGTACAAAGTCGTTAATAGAGCAATACAGGGCGCCATCGGCCTTGGTCGCAAAGAAACTCTCCTCACCGTAGTCGTATTCCTGCCACATGCCTTTATCGTCTCGTTCGTAACCGTGAGCTAGGTGGGCAATCAAGCGGTCGGGTTCAAAATAGCGACAGTTCTGCATCCCTGCCTTTCCGAAAACATTCTCATGCATATAGGTCTCAAAGGGAATCCCCGTGGCACGCTCCACAATCTGATAGATGAGCTGGAATGTGGGATTTATGTACTCATATTGGGTCCCTGGAGTGAAGTTCAAATGGTCGAGTGTCTTCATGTATCCCACCGACTCTACATCGGTGCTGTAGAGCACAAAGTTGCGGTCACTGCGTGAGCGTGCATCGGGAATGCCCGAAGTATGGCTCATGATGTGGCGCAAGGTAATGTCACGGAAAAACGGCGCCTGAAACTCGGGGAAGAACTTCGACAACGGATAATCGAGCGATAACAAGCCTTGCTCAGCCAATTGCAGCAAAGCCACTGCCGAGAATTGCTTGGATACTGAAGCAATGCAAAAATTGGTCGCAAATGTCACCGGCTCCCGGGTCACCATATCGGCAACGCCAAAACAGCGGCTATAGATCGTGTCCCCGCCTTGCATGATCAAGACGGCGGCCCCAGGCTCATTAGGATTACTATATACCGCATCGAACACCTCATCAATGTGATGTGTCATCTCTTCTTTACTCATCTTCTGTCCGTTGGCAGCGGCAAAGGATACCATCATTGCCGCAATCATCAAAATCTTTTTCATCATGCGACAAAGATAGGCATTAATTGGAGATTAATTAGTATCTTTGCAGCGATTTTTTGAGAACGATAGCAATGATTAACATCGATATTGACCGGAGAATCCTTGAGGCATGTCCTGAGACGCGCATTGGTCTAATCCGTGCGACGGTGGTCAACGAGCCCACCTGCGATGAGTTGTGGACCGAGATTGAGGCTGCAGCCGAGCAAATCAGGCAACGCTACGAGCTGCTGGAAATCAACCAACGGCCCGCCATTGCCGGCACGCGTCACCTGTACAAGGCTTTAGGCAAAGACCCGAGCCGTTACCGCGTGTCGAGTGAGGCATTGTGCCGACGCATCATCCGCGGGTTGGGCATCTATAGACTGACGACGCTGATTGATGTAGTCAATCTGGTGTCCATCAAGAGCGGGTATGCCATCAGCGGCCTTGACGGTGACCGCATCGTGGGTGACACTTTGACGATGAGTGTGGGCACGGCCGATGATGTGTTTGAAGGCATCGGGCGTGGGCTGCTCAATATCGAGGGCATGCCGGTCTATCGTGATGCGGCAGGCCCTATCGCCACTCCCACGAGTGATGAGGAGCGTACCAAGTTCACTGGCTGGACGGTGACAGCCCAGATCAATATCAACGCTTTTGCTCCCGAGATGCCGCTTAACGAAGCTGTAGACTGGATGGCCGCACTGCTCAAGAAATATGCCTACGCGACCAATGTGGAAACATGCATCTATCAGCCCACAGCAACTAAGGAGTGAGGAATTAGGAATTAGGAATTGGCATCCGCCAACAACTGACACTGACAACCTGCGGCCACGCCAAGGCGAGGCCCTACAAACTGATAACTGAAATGGAAATACTCGAAATATTAGAAAACAACATCAACCAGCGCTACATCGATCAAGTGGTAGAGACGCTTAGGGACGGAGGACTCATCATCTACCCCACCGACACAGTGTACGCGCTAGGCTGTGATGCGCTCAATAACCAAGCCATCGAGCGCATCTGCTCAATCAAGGAGATGAAGTCGGCCAAGACTAATCTGTCCATCATCTGTGACGACATCTCGCAAGTGGCTGAATTCGCCAAATTTGACAACACGCAGTTCCGCATGATGAAGGCCAACCTGCCTGGCCCGTTCACCTTCATCTTCCCGGCGCTGTCTAAACTGCCTAAGGCCTTCAAAGGTCGCCGCGCCGTTGGCATCCGTATTCCCGACAATGAAATTGCGCTCGCTATCGTGCGCACACTGGGTGGCCCTATCCTCACCACTTCGGTGCCCGGTGATGACGAGGACTACCGTTGCGAACCCGGCTTGATGGCCGAAGCCTTTGAGTCCCGAGTGGACATCGTTATCGACTCGGGCCGAGGCCAGCTCATGCCCTCCACCATTGTAGACTGTACTGGTGATGAACCGGAGGTGACCCGACTGGGCAAAGGCAAACTGGTATAGGAGTTAGGAGTTAGGAATTGGTATCCACCAACAATTGACAACTGATAACTGACAATCTGCGGCCACGCCAAGGCGAGGCCCTACAAACTGAAAATATGAAGAAGATTATCTTTTGCC
>JAFZSS010000237.1 GCA_017619255.1 Muribaculaceae bacterium | reverse complement strand
TTCCCAATCCTGTACATTATAGAGTTCACTGCCCACAATGCGGTAGGCATCATGGTGCTCTACCAGACGGTTCACCACATCCTTGCTGTATTTTGTACGCACCTTAGGTCGCTTGGTCTTCTTGTCGATGACAGGTTCACCCTTCTTGTCAAGGATGTGGATGGTGTCGAGCTTGAGAGCTATCAGGCTGTAGTCATAGGCGTCGAGCAGCGTGTGTCCCATCGCTTTGGCATCAACTTTCTTGCCCACGCGACGGTTGTCCATATACTTGTCATATTGCTCGATTTTGATGCGGTTAGCCAGGGCCCAAGTCTCGGCACGGTTACGAGTCTCGTCATTGGTTAACGCAGGCGCCAGCTTGTTGAATGCCTTATTATAGCTGTCAACCGTCATCGTCAGTCCGGTGATGGCCTTCTTGGCCTGGTCCACCAGCAACTGCTGGGCACCGGCGGGAACTGCCAGCACCAACGTAACGGCTAAAAGGATAACAATCTTCTTCACAATCTTAGTTTCATACAATCGGCGGCAAAATTAGTCATTTTTTGCCGTGCGTGCAACATTAGCCACCGATTGGAAAAAACAATAGCGAGCGTTGGTAAGGTTTCCAGCCGCTCGCTATCGCTATAAATTGATGTTAAACGCTTATTTCACACCCATCATCTCAAACTTGTAGAGAATGTCATCAAGCACGCTCTGGGGCTTGGGGTTCTCCTTATCCAGCTCGATGGCTTTCCTCAAGTAAGGAAGGGCCTCATCGTAGATGGGTTTCAGCTTGGGAACGAGATCCTTGGTGGTAGCCGAGGGATTATCATCGATAATCTTCTGAGCCTGCAGGTAGAGGCAGCGGCCCACATCAAAGAAAGCGTTGGCATAGGTAGGATCCACCTCAGCTGCGTGACGGTAGAACGGCAGAGCGGCATCGATACCATCCTTCAGCTCCATCGTGAAGCCCATGATGTCATGCAGGATGGCATTGTTGGGATCATTCTTGAGGGCGTTCTGGATGAAATTCAAGGCACCGTCATACTCATTCTTGTCAAGCATCTCCTGAACCATGTTGGCCAGCGAAGAGGTCTGGAACTCAACAATATTGTCGGTGGTGTAACCCATATTGCGAGCCTTGGTGAAGTTCTCGTAGGCGTTAGCAAAGTCCTTAGCCTGATACTGTGAGTAAGCCTGGAAGAAACGCACCTGGCTGATCACGCTGTCGGCAGGAGCCACGCCATTGGCGATAGCGAAGGGAGCGCGAGCGATTTCGGCAAAGTTGCCGTAAGCGTTAGCGGCATTTACCCAATCGTTGGCCTGCAGATAGATGTTACCGGCGTTAGCGATGTCACCCATGTGAGCGGTGAGTGCGCCGATGATTTCCTTGCTGAATTTGGTCTTGATCTTCTTGCTACCATCCTTGTTGAGTTTGGGAGCACCGTTCTTGTCCACCTCAACAACGCTGTCAAGGGGCAGTGCGGTCTGATAGAACTCATAAGCAGCACTCAGGACCTCATTCATCATGTTGTCATCAACCGGTTGTCCCAGTGACTTAGCGCCAAACATGGTGTCATAGAGACCAAAGGCAGCCTTACCGGCAGTGTACCATGTGAGCGCGTCATTAGCACTCTCAGGGTTCATCAAGGCGGGCTGAATGGCATCCAACACTTCGGCATAGGCCTGCGGGTTGCCAGTTCCAACCTTCTTAGCAAGATCTTTCACGAGGCTCATTTGAGCCGATGCGCCGAAGGCCATGATGGCGGCAGCGGCGAAAAGAATCATCTTTTTCATTTTTCTTAACAATTAAAGTAGTTTATAATGATTAGTCGTTATCGTTTTGTGAGTTCTCGGAGTTTTCAACGTTCTCAGAGTTCTCGGTTAGTTCAGCGTTGTTATCATTGAACGCGTCGCGAACGCTCTCTTCATCGGTCGTCTCGGGTTCGGTATCCACCTTGCAAACGCTTGCTATCTCGTCGTTTTTGTTCTCAAGGTTGATAAGTCTTACACCCTGGGTGGCGCGTCCCACGATACGCAGTGAGCTAACCCGTAGCCTGATGGCGATACCGCTTTTGTTGATGATGACAAGGTCATTATCGTCATTCACATTCTTAATTGCAATAAGCTTGCCAGTCTTGGCGGTAATGTTAATAGTTTTAACACCTTTACCGCCACGATTGGTCACACGGTAGTCCTCGAGGGCACTGCGCTTACCCATACCTTGCTCCGAAACGACGAGCACATTGTCTCGGGTACCAGCACGCATGCAAATCATGCCGATGACCTCGTCATCCTCGGTCAAGCGCATACCGCGCACACCAGTGGCAGTGCGACCCATGGCGCGCACCTTGGTCTCGGCAAAGCGGATGGCATAACCCTTGCTGTTGGCCAGGATGACTTCACTGTCGCCCTCGGTAAGGATGGCGCCCACGAGCTGATCATCCTCGGCAATATTGAGAGCACGCACTCCGTTAGCACGAGGACGAGAGTAAGCGCTCAGGCTCGTGCGTTTAACGATACCGTTCTTGGTGGCAAATACGATATAATGTGATTGGTTATACTCTGGATCGGTCAGTGCCGTTGCACGAACGAACGCCATGATTCGGTTCTCTGAATCCAGGTTAAGCAGGTTCTGGATGGCACGACCCTTACTGTTCTTGGTTCCTTCGGGGATCTCGAATACTCGCAGCCAGAAGCAGCGGCCCGTAGCCGTGAAGAACAGCATATAATTATGGTTGGTGGCTTCATAGACATACTCAATGAAGTCTTCATCGCGTGTGTCACTGCCCTTAGCCCCCACTCCACCGCGTGCCTGAGCACGGTATTCCTTGAGCGGAGTACGCTTAATATAACCAAAGTGTGAGATAGTGATAATCATGGGATCGTCACTGTAGAAGTCCTCAGCGTTCATCTCCTCGCTGGAATACTCGATCTGTGTGCGGCGCTCGTCACCGAATTTTTCCTTGACCTCGATGAGTTCCTGCTCGATGACCTTACGGCACTCGGCGGGATCGTCGAGAATAGCCTGCAAGTGCTCGATGGTCTTGCGCACCTCGGCCAACTCGTTATGGAGCTTCTCCTGCTCCAGCCCGGTGAGCTGACGCAGACGCATCTCAACGATAGCACGGGCCTGGACCTCGGAAAGGCTGAAACGCTCACACAGGCGCTGGATGGCATGATCGGTCGAGTCACTGCTCTTGATGATAGCGATAACCTCATCGATGTTGTCGCTGGCGATGATCAGTCCCTCAAGGATATGAGCGCGTTCTTTTGCCTTTTTCAGTTCATACTGAGTGCGGCGAATCACCACCTCATGGCGGTGCTCCAAGAAATAGTGCAGCAGTTGCTTGAGGTTGAGCAACATGGGACGGCCGTTGACCAGACACACATTATTCACACTGAACGACGACTGCAACTCAGTCATCTTATAAAGCTTATTGAGTAGGACATTGGGGTTGAAATCCTTCTTAACATCAATGACGATGCGCATACCGTGGCGGTCGCTCTCATCATTAATATCAGCGATACCCTCAATCCTCTTTTCCTCTACTAATCGGGCGATGTTCTCAATGAGGTCCTTCTTATTAACATTGTATGGAATCTCATTGACGACTATACGCTCATGATTGTGCTCAGTTTCAATCTCAGCCTTTGCTCGCACAACGATGCGTCCGCGACCAGTCTCGAAGGCGTCTTTCACGCCTTGGTAGCCATAAATGATACCGCCCGTGGGGAAGTCGGGAGCCTTGATGTAGTTCATCAAGTCGCTCACTTCCATCTCGGGATCCTCGAGCAGAGCCAAGCAGCCATCGATACACTCACCTAGGTTGTGGGGTGCCATATTGGTTGCCATACCGACAGCAATACCTGTGGCGCCGTTCACCAGCAGATTAGGGATGCGGGTGGGCAATACCGAGGGTTCCTCCAATGTGTTGTCAAAGTTGGGCACAAAGTCAACGGTGTCCTTGTCCATGTCTTCCATCATGCTCTCGCCCATCTTGTCAAGGCGTACCTCGGTGTAACGCATGGCAGCGGGGCTGTCACCGTCAACCGAACCGAAGTTTCCCTGGCCGTCAACCAGAGGATAACGCATCGCCCACTCCTGGGCTAAACGAACCATGGCAAAGTAAACCGAAGAATCTCCGTGGGGATGGTACTTACCAAGTACATCACCCACGATACGGGCCGATTTCTTATAAGGGGCATTGGAATAGTTGCGCAACTTGTCCATGCCGTAGAGTACCCTGCGGTGCACTGGCTTGAAGCCGTCGCGCACATCGGGTAGCGCACGCGAAACAATGACCGACATCGAATAATCGATGTAGCTGGTCTTCATTTCGTTCTCAATGTTGATCTCTAAAATTCGATCGTTGTCCATTTGTATTTTTACATTTTAAATCTGTTCCGGGCACCGCACTGCAGGCTCACTTTAGCCCCAGGCTAGCACGAGTGCCACGACATAAGGTTTAACCTACAAAAATACGCATAATTTCTCTAACGGCAAGGCGTTTTGCGCCACTTTTTGACTGAAATGAAGATAAAATGTTTAAAATCTCCATCATTTTTCATCCAATAGCCGTTTTTATCCCATGAAAGCAGTATTTTTGCACAGAATTCCGAAAACTGAACAATGCAACACTTCGCGGCTATAGATTTTGAGACTGCCAACATGGAGCGCACCAGCGTGTGCTCGGTGGGCGTGGTTGTGGTGCGAGATGGGACAATTACCGACACTTTCTACTCCCTTATACAGCCAGAGCCCAACTATTACAACTATTGGTGCCAACAAGTTCACGGCTTGGGTCACAAGGATACTGATGACGCCCCGTTATTTCCTTCGGTGTGGGCACGGATAGAACCCTTTATCGAGGGGCTTCCCCTGGTTGCCCATAACAAGTCCTTTGACGAGAGTTGCCTGAAAGCAGTGTTCCGCTGCTATCAGTTGGATTATCCCGATTATAAGTTTTATTGTACCTGCCGCGCCGCAAAGCGGATGCTTAAGCAACTTCCCAACCATCGGCTCGATACCGTTGCAGCCTATTGCGGCTTTGACCTGAGCAATCATCACCATGCCCTGGCTGATGCTGAAGCGTGCGCCCACATTGCCCTGCAGCTGCTGTAATCACACATAAACGGACTAGACAAAAAACCGGGGAAGTTCCTTTAGACACAGGAACATCCCCGGTAACTGATTTTCTTGACTTGATTATTGAGTCAGGCTGGCAGTAATCGCCTGTACCTCACGCGAGAAATCTTTCTCGATCGACATGCGTTGCTCAATCTGGATGCAAGCATGCAGCACTGTGGCATGGGTGCGGTCAAGTTTGGCACCGATGCTGGTCGATGACATCTGCGCTTCTTTCTTGGCAAGATACATCACAAGCTGGCGAGCATCACTGATCTCGCGTTTGCGGGATTTGCCATAAAGTACATCGGTAGGCAAGTTGTAGTAATCAGCAACGGTCTCAGCTATCGACTCAAAGGTCACCTGTTTCTCAGCGACTTTGACGGTATTGCCGATGATACTGCGCGCCAAATCTATCGTGATGTCCTGTCCCAACATGGTGGCGTGAGCAAGCAAAGCAACCATGACGCCTTCCAGTTCACGGACACTTTCCACGACATTCGTAGCGATGAAATCGAGCACCTCATCACTGATTTTCAATCCGTCTTGAGCCGCCTTCATAGTCAAGAACTTGCGACGCAGCTCATAGTCGGGTTTCTCCAGCTCCACCGTCATGCCCCACTTGAAGCGCGAGATGAGCCTGGGCTCCATACCATCGAGATCGCTCGGACGGCGATCGCTGGACATGATTAGTTGCCGCTGATGCTGGTGCAGATGGTTGAAGATATGGAAGAAGGTGTTTTGTGTGCCCGGCTTACCAGCAAAGAACTGGATATCGTCAAGCAAGAGCACATCAATACTCTGATAAAAATTGATGAAGTCGTTGACCTTTTTGTGCTGAACGGCAGTCGTGTACTGGCTCTCAAAAATTCTCGACGATACATAGAGTACCCTCATGCGCGGATTATTCTCTTTGAGTTTGATGCCGACAGCCTGCAGGAGGTGGGTTTTTCCCACACCAGTCGCACCGAAGACAAACAAGGGGTTGTATGTCTTCACCTCGGGATGCTCGGCTATAGCTTGACCAATGCTGAGGGCGAGCTTGTTGCTCATGCTACTGCAATAATTCTCAAAGGTGTATCGCGGATTCAGCTGCGGATCGATGTCGTCGAGCGTATCTTCACGCTCAAACGGGTTGGCCACACGCGGCTTGCGGATCTTGAGTTCCTGTTTAAACCTGACGCTCGAATTGTCCTCGGTCTGCTCAACGGCGCTCGCGTCGTCATTACCCACCACATTATACTTATAGGTGAGCTTGACATTCTCGCCAAAGACCTTCTTCAAGGCTGCAGAGAGTATATTGATATATCGTCCCTCAATCTGCTCAACAAAAAACTGCGAGGGCACTCTGAGCGTCACACGGCTGTTTTCCTGTTCATAGTCAACGGCAACAATGGGAGCGAACCAAACATCGAATTGTTCGGCCGGGAGGTTAGCCTTAATGGCGTCAAGGCAACGGTTCCACTGTTGTGCAACGTTAAACATTCTGTAATATTTCCTTAGTAATGGTTGGTCTGTAATAGTGCTTTTTAGCAGTACAAATTTCGGGCAATATTTTCTTATAAAAAAGTGCTCAAAAAATTTGGAAATCTCATTTTGAGTGTAACGATATTGAAAAACAAAGGGTTACAT
>JAFZSS010000028.1 GCA_017619255.1 Muribaculaceae bacterium | reverse complement strand
GCCTCAATAGCCTGGTGCAGACCATCGCTGTAACGGCGGCCTTCCATCACACGGCCAGTCTGCTCATCGACAATCTTCACCTTGCCCTCGTTGTCAACGATGTACTCATCGTCGCGGTTGAACAGGGTGTATGCCTTCAGGAGCTGGGTGACAGTGTGCACGCGCTCGGCTTTTACCGAATAGTTGGCGAGCAGTTCGTCCTTCTTGTTCATCTTCTCCTCGTCGGTGAGGGGTTCGTTGGTCACTGCCGATAGCTGGGCTGCGATGTCAGGAAGGATAAAGAACTCGGGATCGTCGGTACCCTTGGTGAGCACATCGATACCCTTATCAGTCATCTCAACGGTGTTGTTCTTCTCGTCGATGATGAAGTAGAGGGGATCGGTAACAGTGGGCATCTCGCGGTTGTTGTCCTGCATGTAAAAAGCCTCGGTCTTGAGCATGGCGTTCTTGACGCCCTCCTCACTCAAGTACTTGATCAGGGGTTTGTACTTGGGCAGACCCTTGAAGGCGCGATAGAGCCTCAAGGTACCCTCCTTGACGGTGGCTGAGTCGTCGCTGGCCATCATTTTCTTGGCGTCGGCAAGTAAACCGGTCACCAACTGGCGCTGTGCATTATACACACGCTCCACATTGGGCTTGAAGTCATTGAACATCTGATCCTCACCTTTGGGCACGGGACCGGAGATGATCAGCGGGGTACGAGCGTCATCGATCAGCACACTGTCGACCTCATCGACGATAGCATAGTTGTGAGGACGCTGTACCATATCCTCGGGGCGCATCGCCATGTTGTCACGCAGGTAGTCAAAACCAAACTCACTGTTGGTGCCGAAGGTGATGTCGCAGTTGTAAGCGGCACGGCGCTCCGGGGAGTTGGGTTCGGTCTTGTCGATGCAGGCCACAGTCATGCCGTGGAACATGTACAACGGGCCCATCCACTCGCTATCGCGCTTGGCCAGGTAGTCGTTGACGGTCACCACATGCACACCATTGCCGGTAAGGCCATTGAGGAAGACAGGCAGCGTGGCCACCAGGGTCTTACCTTCACCGGTCGCCATCTCGGCGATTTTACCTTCGTGCAGGACGATACCACCGATGAGCTGTACATCGTAGTGCACCATGTCCCACTTCATGTCGTTACCTCCGGCAATCCAGTGGTTGGTGTAAATGGCTTTGTCGCCTTCGATGGTTACAAAGTCCTTGCCCTGTGCTGCCAGGTCACGGTCGAGTTGGGTGGCGTTGACAATGATGGTTTCATTCTCGGCAAAGCGCCTTGCCGTCGACTTGACAATGGCAAACACGGTGGGGAGTACCTCGTTCAGCTTTTCCTCAAGCACATCGAGAATATCCTTCTGGATGTCGTCCACCTTTTTCCACAGCGGTTCGCGCTCCTCGTAGTCGAGGGTCTCGATTTCGGATTTGATGCGTTCGATTTCATCCCTCTTGTCTTGTACCGAGCCATTGAGGTATTGACGGATTTCGGCCGTGCGCTGTCTCAGGCTGTCGATGTCAAGTGCATCAATCTCGGGATAAATTTCTTTGATTTTGTTGACAACAGGCATGATCTTCTTAAGGTCACGCGTTGACTTGTTGCCAAACATTGATTTCAAAATGTCACTAAGTCCCATTTTTGGTTTCTTATTGTATTATGTTTTGTTATGTTGTTTTCAACTAAACGACAAAGGTACACTTTTTTAGCCGATTAGCAGCTATGATATAGCTATAATTCGCCATTTGTAGGGAAAATGGCGTGTTTTGAGTTTGTATGCTTTGGATTTCAGACCTTGTTGGCGGATGCCAACTCCTAGCTCCTGATTTTCAACTCCTAACTCTTAAGGAGTAGTGGTGGGGCCGCGGGTTGTTTGACTGCCGAGGAACACATTGGTGACTGAGCGCGTCAGCAATGCGGTCATTAGAGGGAAGAAAGCAAGGTTGCCCACTTGGGGTTGCCAGGGCCATGCCAGCATGAGTAGTGCCAGCACCAAAGCATTCAAAGCGTGAAGCCAGCGGTTGGCTTTACGGGTTTTCTTGAACCACGGCAAAATAGCTAGTAACAGCAATAACGGGTGCAGCCAGGCGGTGTTTATGTTGGGAGAGGTGGCCTCGTGGGTAGAGAAGAAGACGAGGAAAAACAAAAGGCAACCTGCAAGTCCACCGGTGGCGAACAGCAGGGCGTCAAACCAGCGGGACACCTCATGACGACGGCAGTCGCGATATGTCACGATCAAGGTTAACGCCAGCACGAGCAGGGCGACGGTCATCGGGGAGAGGTACCACGGCGTGGGAGGCCTAACATTGCCCTCAGTGCTTTTGTCAATGGGTACGGTGGTAGCTTTGACCAATGGCACAGTCTCGCCATCAACATTGATGGTGGCGCCTGCCACAGCATCCATCAGCAGCATGGGGATAAACATGGTGGCGCGCTGGTCAAGGGCGGTGTCCAAGTCCCATCCTAATACCAGGTCGATGCCGAAGCGTTCCCATGCATAGTTGCGGCAGTAGTGTGCCAAAATGTCACGATAAGTGACAATGGTGTCGCCCATCGCAGGATATTGGAGGCTTTCGCCGGCCGCCATCTCGATGATGTCGCGGGGGCGGGTAGAGCAGTTGTCGCTCAGGAATTT
>JAFZSS010000236.1 GCA_017619255.1 Muribaculaceae bacterium | reverse complement strand
AGATTATGGATAAATTCTATTCTGCTGAGCGCAATGTGCAGATTTTGGTTGCACTGCTCAAGGCCCACGGCATCCGATATGTGATTGCGTCGCCGGGCACAACAAACATCAATTTTGTCGCCAGTGTGCAGTTTGACCCTTATTTCAAGGTGTTCTCATCGGTGGATGAGCGTTCGGCTGCATATCTGGCATGCGGTATTGCGAGTGAAAGCGGTGAACCAGTGGTATTGACCTGTACGGGTGCAACAGCCTCAAGGAACTATATTTCGGGGTTGACCGAGGCTCATTACCGCAAGTTGCCGATATTGGCGGTGACTTCAACTCAGAATCCCAACAAGGTGGGGCATCTGGTGCCGCAGGTCATTGACCGGTCGCTGCAGCAGGCCGACACAGTGGTCGAGAGCATTCTGCTTAACATGGTGCATAACAAGAATGAGGAGTGGGATTGTGAAATTAAGGTGAACAAGGCATTGCTGGCCTTGCGTCGTCATGGTGGCGGGCCTGTTCATATCAACCTGGAAACAGCCTATAATCAGGATTTCTCATTGCAGGAGCTGCCACCAGCGCGAGCGATTCCTCGCATCATGCCTCACGATGACTTCCCCGAGCTTCCAAAAGGAGGTAAGATTGCTGTCTTTGTCGGTGCCCACCAGCCTTTTAGTGCTGAGTTGACGCAGGCTATCGATGCTTTTTGCGCTAGCCACGACGCGGTAGTCTTTTGCGATATTACCAGTGGTTATCATGGTAAATATGAGTTCCATCCCTCACTGCTCGCTTCGCAGTTCAACTGGGGTAAAGAGCCTATTCGCCCCAATCTGATGATACACATCGGTGAGGTCAGTGGCGATTACCCGGTGGACACGCTGTCTCCCGACACGGTGTGGCGCGTCAATCCTGATGGAGAGCTGAGGGATCGCTTTAAATGCTTGACGAAAGTGTTTGAAATGGAAGAAATCACTTTCTTTTCTCGCTATGCCAGTAGCGGTGAATCTCATACGGCTTATCTGGATACTTGCCGTGAGCATCATCAGCAGGCGTTGAAGGCTTTGCCTGAACTGCCGTTCTCTAATGTGTGGATTGCACAACATAGTGCCGCTCTTGTGCCCGAGGGCTCTACCTTGCATGTGGGCATCCTTAATTCACTGCGTTGTTGGAACTATTTCAACCTGCCCGCTGGCGTGAAAACCGCTTGTAATGTGGGTGGCTTTGGCATTGATGGTGATGTTTCTACGCTTATCGGCGCGTCATTAGTAGACCCCAACAGGTTGTGCTTTGCCGTTGTGGGAGATTTGGCGTTCTTCTATGACCTTAATGTGTTGGGTAACCGTCATGTGGGTAAGAATGTGCGCATCATGCTCATCAACAACGGACGAGGCACCGAATTTCATAATTCTGACCATCCGGCTTCCAAATTCGGCGAGGATGGAGACACCTTTATGGCTGCAGCAGGGCACTTCGGTAACAAGTCCACCGAACTGATCAAACATTATGCTCAAGACCTGGGCTATGAATATATGAGTGCCGGCAATAAGGAAGAGTATCTTGCTTGTTGCAAATCATTTTTCAGCCCTGAACCCAAGGACCGTCCTGTAGTGTTTGAGGTCTTTACCGACAGTGATGACGAGAGTGACGCCATCAGAATGCTAAGGACCGCCTTTGCCGATGGCTCTGGCTCGCTCAAACAAATGGCTCGCAATGTGTTAGGCAGCAAACTGACTAGCAAGATAGGCCAGATAATCCGCAAATAGCGCCTTTGTCTAGAACAAGTTAATTATTCCTCGGGCTAATGTCCGGGGAATAACTTTTTAATTCTTGTTAAATGACGGGTTGGAGATGTAACTTTTGGGCTTTTCTGTTGTCTAATGAGTAAAAATTGGGAAAAATACTGAAAAAGGTTTGACTTTTCCAGGAAAATGTCTACCTTTGCAGATTGAAACGAAACGAAGACGCAAGATGAGACGAGTGCTCTACATATTTGCCTGCTTGTTGGCGATTGGTGTGGCTCAAGCTGTGCCAGCGCCCGATAATTTCTTGCCGCAGCGCGTTGAGACCGCTGCGACAGGACCTGCTGCGCAGGGGGCAGAGGGGCGCATCGTTTTCACAGCAGGCAATAGTGACGCCGTTTTCAACGTCTATTCCATCACTGGCCAGCTCGTCAAGGTGGTGCGCGTGGGCGCCGACCAGCGTGCATCGGTGGACTTCCCCAAGGGATTCTATATTGTGAAATGCAGCAACCAGTGGTCTCGCAAAGTGGTGGTGCGCTGATGCCATTGCGACATTAGCCGCTGCGAGCGCGACATGTGGACAATAATGAGATGGGCGTGACTGTGTCGCGTCCGTTATTGTTTTTATTAATTGTGTTTATATGTCCTGAAAGACCTGAGACCCGATGATTCTTGCAGAGCTGTTCCCATATGCTGGTGTGGTTTACAACATTCTCATGGTGTTGTATGCCCTCTCAGTGATTGCTGTGATTGTGGTGATTCTCAGTGAGAACCGCAACCCGGTCAAGTCGATAGCATGGGTGATGGTGCTGTTGTTGTTGCCCATCGTGGGATTGGTGATCTACCTGTTCTTCGGCCGTAGCCTCAAGGGTACAAGCCTTATTTCACGAGCTGACTTGCGTGAGTTGCGCCGCATGAACGATTTCCCCAAGACCGTGGATCTTGATGAACCATTGAGTGATGACTCGCGGCAACTCATTTCGTTGGTCAACAAATTGACCGAGCCCCACATTTTCACTGGCAATGCCATCCAGGTGTTCACCACGGGACAGGACAAGTTTGAGACCCTCTTGCAGGATGTTGCCAATGCCACTCGCTATATCCATGTGCAGTATTTCATTATCGAGAAGGATGATTCTGGAAAACGCCTCATAGAACTGCTCATGGCCAAGGCCCGTGAGGGGGTTCAGGTCAGAGTGCTCTATGACTATGTCGGCTCGTTCTACACGCGTCCCCGTGTTTTGAGGGAGATGCGTGAGGCAGGCATCAAGGTTCACCCGTTCCTTGAATTGACATTCACCCAGTTCGCTTTCCGTGCCAATTGGCGTAACCACCGCAAGATTGTTGTCGTCGATGGTGAGATAGGCTATGTGGGAGGCATGAACATCGCCAACCGCTATATCCTGGGCGACAAGAAATGGAAACCCTGGCGTGACACCCATCTGCGTATCACCGGTGAGGCCGTGGCAGCGCTGCAGTATTCGTTTGCCATTGACTGGAACTTCACTACGCGTGAACTACTCACATCAACAACCATGCGCTATGGCACGCCTCCGGAAAGTCAGGACTATGTGGTGCAGATGGTGGCCAGCGGCCCCTCCAGTCGATGGAACAACATCTCGTTCGTCTTCCTCAAGGCCATTACTCTGGCCAAGAAAAGTGTCTTTATCCAGACCCCATATTTCCTGCCCAGCGATTCTCTTCTCAAGGCACTGCAGAGTGCTGCGCTTGCGGGCGTTGATGTGCGTCTGATGATTCCTCGCCACCCTGATTCGGTGATGTTGCGGCTTGCCACAGCGTCCTATATCAAGGAGTGCCTGTTGTCGGGCATCAAGATCTTTTTCTACGAGCCCACCGTGATGCATGCCAAGGTGGTCATCGTTGACGATGAGTTTGTCACCACGGGCTCCACTAACTTTGATTTCCGTAGT
Organism: Muribaculaceae bacterium; assembly: GCA_017619255.1. GTDB lineage: Bacteria > Bacteroidota > Bacteroidia > Bacteroidales > Muribaculaceae > Sodaliphilus. The sequence continues at coordinate 8,019 of JAFZSS010000236.1, read as the reverse complement.
TTTGAGCACAACTTTGAGTTTAACGCGCTGATTTACAGCAAGAAGTTTAACCAGAAGATGAAAGGTATTTTTGAGGCTGATATGGAGCAATGCACCAGGTTGTTGTTGAGCAAATGGAAAAAACGCCCATTGATGCAAAAGGCCCTTGAGTCTGTTATCCGCCTCATTAGCCCCATCTTGTAATCTCATAATGACATGATCACCTTCCCGAACGCCAAAATCAACTTGGGTCTGAATATTGTGGAACGCCGCCCCGATGGCTACCACAACATTGAGACGGTGTTCTTTCCTATACCGCTCACCGATGTGCTTGAAATTGTGCCCACTGCAGATGAAACCTCACTGACCTGTTATGGAAATAGTGTGGACTGCCCTCCCGATAAAAATCTGGTCATGAAAGCCTATCGCATGATGCAGGAACGCTATGACCTGCCGCCCGTGGAGATGCACCTCTACAAGCACATCCCCGACGGTGCTGGGTTGGGCGGCGGCTCCAGCGATGCAGCCTATGCGCTTGTGATGCTCAACGCCATGTTTGAGTTAGGTCTCCCTGCTGCCGAACTGGCCACCATGGCGGTGACGCTGGGGGCCGACTGTGCCTTCTTCATCTATAACCGCCCCATGTTGGCAACGGGTATCGGTGATGTGCTTTCGCCTTTGGATGTCAATCTCAGGGGGAAAACGCTGTTGTTGGTTAAGCCACCTGTGAGCGTGGACACACGCACTGCTTATAGCCGTGTTGTGCCCCATGTTCCCGAAATGTCGTTGAGTGATATCATTTCGCGTCCACTCTCTTCTTGGGACGGTTTGCTGGTCAACGATTTTGAACCAAGTGTTTTTGCCGCTCTGCCCCAATTGTGGCTGATTAAGGCATCACTGATTGATGCTGGTGCGCAATATGCTGCCATGTCGGGCTCGGGCTCGACGGTGTTCGGCATTTTTGATGGTGACAATCTGGCAGAAAAGGCGGCTGACACTTTTGCCGATTGCGCCACCTTTGTGCTTCAACTCTAACTTATCCCGCTCCAGGCACTCGGGAAATGCGGCGTTTGCCATTTTTGCAGGTGGCTGACGCGGCATTGGTGTGGTTTTTGTAAGAATCAGTAAGGTAATGAAGTTTAATGCACAACTACGATATGTCAAAAAAGAACAAGAAGAATCAAAACGATGAGGCTCAAGTGACCTCGCAGGAAGAAGTTCAGGATAAAGAAAGCTTGAACACCGAGCAGCAGGCACAAGATACCCCAGAAACCGACGATCCTGAAAAGAAAATTGCCGAGTTGGAGGAAGCTGTTGAGAATGAGAAGAAGGAATACCTCTTCCTCATGGCTGACTTTGAGAACTTCCGTAAACGCACGCTCAAGGAGAAGGCTGAACTCATCAAGAACGGTGCCGAGAGTGCCATGCGTGACCTCTTGCCCGTGGTTGATGACCTGGAGCGCGCTCTCGAAGCCATCAACAAGGGTGGAGATCTGGACAGTCTCAAGGAGGGTGTTGGTCTCATCTACAATAAGTTTGTGAAATACCTCGAGAGTCAACATGTCACAGCTATAGATTCAACGGGTAAAGACTTTGACACTGATGTTCATGAGGCGGTTACGATGTTTCCCGCCCCCGATCCTTCGATGAAGGGCAAGGTCATCGATACCACCATCAAGGGCTATATGATCAATGACAAGGTGCTGCGACATGCCAAGGTGGTCGTCGGCAGTTAACGATTATACTAACAACCAGAAACTAAGGACTAGCGACTAAGGACTAGAAACCAAATAAGACTATGGCTCAGAAGAGAGATTACTACGAGGTATTGGGTGTAGACAAGAACGCCACTGCCGATGACCTGAAAAAGGCTTACCGCAAGTTGGCCATCCAGTACCATCCTGATAAACAACAAGACAAGAGCGAAGCCGAAAAGAAGGCTGCCGAGGAAAAATTCAAGGAGGCTGCCGAGGCCTATAATGTCCTTAGCGACCCTGACAAGCGCGCCCGCTATGACCAGTTCGGTTTTGCCGGTGAGCAGATGGGTGGCGGTGGCGCTTATGGCGGTGGCATGTCGATGGAGGACATCCTGAGACAGTTCGGTGACTTGTTTGGTGGTTTCGGCGGCTTTGGCGGTTTCGGTGATTTCTTTGGCGGCGGTGGGGGACAAACCCAGCGCGTGAAGCGTGGCACCGACCTGCGTGTGCGTGTCAAGATGAACCTCAGTGAGATTGCCAAGGGAGCCGAGAAGAAACTGCGTATTCCCCGCATGAAATCTTGCGAGCATTGCCATGGAACTGGGGCCAAGAACGGAACGGCTCTCGAGACCTGCCCCACCTGCAATGGATCGGGCGTGGAAGTGCGCATGCAGCGCACTATGTTCGGCACGATGCAATCCCAAAGTGTCTGCCACACTTGTGGCGGCAGCGGCAAGCGTATCAAGGAAACCTGCCCGCATTGCAGCGGCAAGGGACTTGTCCGCAAGGAGGATGTGGTGAGCATCAGCATTCCCGCCGGTGTGGCCGACGGTATGACTTTGCGCATGAGCCGTCAAGGCAATGATGCCCCCAGTGGCGGCGTGCCCGGCGATCTGCTTGTGGTGATTGAAGAGGTGCGTGACAGTCAGCTTACTCGCGACGGCAATGACCTCATCTATAACCTTATGCTGGACATCCCCACGGCAGTGCTCGGTGGTAAAGTGGATGTGCCTACCGTTGACGGCAAGGCCCGTGTCACCATCAAGCCCGGCACCCAGCCTGGCAGCATTTTGCGCCTGCGTGGCAAGGGACTGCCCTCAGCCGAGCGTTATGGCACTGGTGACTTGCTCATCAATGTCATGGTGTATATGCCCGAGAAACTCAATGAAAAGGAGAAAGAGGCTATCATGACGCTTCAGCACAGCGGTGAACATGTCAAGCCCAGCGAAAGCGACAAGAGCCGAATTTTCTCCCGTCTGCGCCACATCTTTGATTAATAAAGAACTTTTTAACTCATCATTTAAATATGCCACGCCGCCACGATCATCGTGTACCCCGCAATGACGACAAAGCCGTTGTCCGTGAGGTCAAGCAGCCCGATAAACTGCTCAATTTTGTAATGAATTGTCTTGACGGCATCAGCCGTAATAAGGCCAAATCCATATTAGCCCACGGTGGCGTGACTGTTGACGGCAAAGTGCAGTCTCATGTGGATTATCCGCTGGATGAAGGTTGCATCGTGCAGATTAGACGCCATGCACGCCCGTCATCGCTCAACAACAAGAACTACAGTATCGTCTATGAGGACCGATGGGTAGTTGTTGTGGATAAGCAGCAGGGAGTGTTGTCAATGCCCGTCGGTGCTGGCAGTCTCAACATGAAGACATTGCTCGACCGCCACTTTACCGAGACCCACCAGCGTTGTACTGCACATGTGGTGCACCGTTTGGATGCCCGCACTTCAGGATTGATGGTTTATGCCAAGAGCGTTGATGTCCAGCAACAGATGACCGCCGACTGGCATAGCACTATCATTGACCGCCGCTATGTTGCTGTGGTCGAGGGGGTCATGGAGCAGCCTCAAGGCATAATCGAGAGTTGGTTGCACGACACCGACCGCATGGTTGTTGTGAGCAGTCCCGTTGATGACGGCGGCAAGTGGGCCGCTACAGAATGGGAACTTGTCGAGCAGGCTGATAATCGCGCATTGATGTACTTGCACCTGCTCACGGGTCGCAAGAACCAGATACGCGTGCACATGGCTGACATCGGCCATCCCGTAGTGGGCGACGGCAAGTATGGCACTCAGGATGATCCGGGCACACGCATGTGCCTGCACGCCTTCCGCTTGGCCTTCCATCACCCGGTCACAGGCGAGCCTCTCTATTTTGAGACGACCATTCCGCGCTACTTCGGCACCGCCCTTCATTCAAAGAAATAAAAATAGAGCCCCAAAAGTCGAACAAACTTTTGGGGCTCTTCCCGTTTAGTCTACTCGGCATATCAGAAGAGTTTCAACTCAGGGCGCTCTTCGACGACCTTGAGGATGTCCTCCCTCGGCATCTCGTTCTTGATGTCTTCAAGCTTGATACCGTGTACCGTGTAGTTTGACACCTCCCTTGTGTCCTCATTCACATCACTGTAAACCCAAGTGGAGAAAACATCCTCGGGCTTGTCGATGAAAGTGAACATGATGAACACACCACCCAGGAGCGCCGGCTCAATCGAGTAGAGGACGAACTTCCCTTTGGCGATATTCCGATATGACTCCATGCCTTCGATTTTGGTTTTCCCGTTACTGAAATCATCTAGGAATTTTCGCAAAGCGTGAATGTATTCATTGTCATACCAGTCCTCATACTCGAAGTCGGCAAAACGGATGTCGTTAAGCGACTCAAAGCCTGATTCATCTTCATCATAACAGGAATCATCTTCACAGTATTCAGAATCTTCCTCATAGCCATCGGAATAGTCCTCATATAATCCTGAATCTTCAGGACTTACCGAGTCGACGGATGCGTTGACGGGCCGGGAAATCATGTGGTCAATCCTCTCACCGTAAAGAGAGATGCAGCACGCGAATGCGATAAATGCGAAAATAGCGCCTAAAATACTTCTCATGTCTGGTTAGGTGTTGAAATGGGTAGTTGAAATGAACGCTGTTGCCGCTATCAGAAGGGCAGGTCAATGTGGCCTTGGGACTCGGAGCCGCTGTTGGCACTATCTTCGGCTTGCTTGGCGTTGTCGTCAGGTTGATCGTCTTTTTTCTCCAGACAGCGCAGATGCCGAATATAAGTCAGTTCTCTTTGGGCATAGTCGGAATTCTCCTCCTCGTGGAGCATCCTCATGAAGATTTTTTCAGCCTCGTCGAGTTGTCCGAAATCGATAAGTGCGTAGCCACGACGGCGGCGCAGGAAGTTGACGAACTGTCGGATGGAGTCAGGCACTTCATCCTCGTTTTCAAAGTTGCGTTTCACCTCTTCCATCACGCCATCGGTAAAGTTGAACACACGCAGGTCCCTGCTGTTGGCCATGGTGTTGACCAATTCCATGGTGTGACGGATGTTGCCGTCATTGGCCATGAGGTCAAGGTAGTAATAGGCTTGTTTGTACAGGCCTAACTCGTTGTAGCAGAATCCCAGCTTGTAGGCAACCTCCATGAACATGCGCTTCTCCTCACCCTTCATGTCAAAGTAGCACTTACGGTGACTGTTAAACACATTCTCCAGATGGGTGATGGCCTCGTAAAAGCGTTTATCGCTGAAATACTGCTGCCCCCAATACAGGTTATAGGCAACATCTGCGTCTTTCTCCTGGCTCAACAGGATCTCCTCCTCGCTCATGTTGCCCTGCTCGCCGTTTTTCATCTTGAGTTGGGCATCGGTCCACATGTACTTGAACTCTTGGAATTGCTTCCCCGCGTCACGGTCGAGAGCAATGAGGAAACTCTTACTGTGGGGGAAACGCTCGTCATTGTTCAGCGAGTTAGCCCGGCTGGCATTATGCACGGGCAGGGTGACGGTCACGCGGGTATAAACCGACTTCTTGTCGTCACCCTCGGCAGTGAGGGCAATAGTGGCCATCATGGGCTTTTCGTCATGGCCTAGCTTGTAGTGCAGGTCAAGAACGGCATAATCACGCACCAGCCGTGCTTCGTCCCCCTCACCCTCGACCAACGCACGACGCAGGTCATAGTTGAGTATGGCCTTCTCGTCCTCAAGTCGTTGCTGGCCGCTTATCGTGTTCACGGTCAAGAACAGCATCTGGGCTTTAAATATAGGCTCAATGGTTTGGAGCATGTCAATCAGTGGTAGCGGCAGCGTGCCGTCAGTGAGTAAGAATTCATTTGAATTGCAGTTGCTTATCTGGTGAATCCTTTCTTGACTGCGCAACAAGTGCATCTCACGCTGGTGCTTGTAGAGTTCACTTTCCAGATCGATACTGTTGTAGTCCTTGCTCATGGACACAGCCTCGTCATAGTCGCGTGTCCATTCGTGTTGGAAATGGAAGGCCGCTTTCAGCTCGTGGGTGAAATTCTCGGCATTGAGTGAGTTGTTGAAGAAGGACATGTGTACTTGAATTTCTCCCTTCTCCTCGTTGATGGAATAAGTGAACTTGAACAGGATGTTACTGTTGTTGTGCTGGTTGCACTTGCTGCGCACCAGAGGCAATTGCGACATGGGAAATGTCGCCATAGTGGGGTAGGTCACCTCGACACAGTCGTCTTGCTTGCGGATGGCTGCGATGAAGTGTCCTGCCTGGAACTCAAAGTCATAGACGGTGGTGCCGTTCTCGTCCGTCTGGATGTCATAATTGCAGTGGTAATCATTGAGAATCTTCTCGAGTTGGGCTTTTACTGAATTGTTTTTTTTCCTGAGGCGCATAATAGTTGATGTGTTTAATGGGTAAATGTACAACAATACTGCAATTATCGTGCCAATGTGGGGAAGGTGCCACCGAAGTAGCGGCGCTGCAGGAGGTGATAGGCGGCAGTGTCTTTTTTCAGTTGGTTGTGCCACATGTCAAGGCTGTCACACAGGCCGGGGCGGTGCTTGGAAACCATCCACGACTGGAATTGCGACAGGCTGATGGCGACAGAACGGTCCAGGTTGGGCAGGTGTGCTGCCATGGCGCGGGCGATGGAGCGGTTGACGACGGCATAGCGGATCTCACCAGATGATACCATCATCATCAGTTGCTCTGGGCCATAGAGCTCATCGACATGGACATAGATCGTGTCGCCAATCTCACGGCTCAGGCTCGCGATGCGTCCAATCATGGGTGAACCCTTGACCACCCACACGGTGTCCCCAGCCAGCTCCAATTGAGAGTGGATGGCTTTGCTGCCACGGCGCTGGACGAGCACCTGCTGGTCGATATAGATAGGTTGGGTGAAGGCAAAGCGTGAGGTATCCCGTGCTGTCACGGGGAATTGCGCGACCACTACATCATAGCGGCCGTTTTCGAGTCCTGCAAGGGCTTTCTCGAGCGTCACGATCGGATGAAACTTCATCGGGCAACCCACGCTGTCTGACATCATGCGCAGCAGGTCATAGTTGTAACCGCCCAGCGTGTCGTCATAGGTGTAGTAGGTCACTGGCGAGTATTCGATGGCGATATCGAGGGTATCACCGCCGCTGGGGAGTTCCTCGGGAGAAACTATTGGGCGGTCACACAGGCTCAATGCCACCATGCAACCCACTACCACCGCGAGCAATGCGATGTAAAGTATCATTTGTCCCCGCCTTGCGGGCTGTTGTCGTCTCATCATTGCCATCATTGATTAATTGAGTGCAAAGATACTTTTTTTTCATGATGTATGCAATACCGCCAGCTCCATAACGAAGCTGGCGGTAGGATCTATAAGTTTAAAACCTGATACTTAAATTCTTCCGGGATAGGCCTCGAGGGCTTTCTCGAGGATGACCAGGGCGCGCTTCAGGTCCTCAATCTTGAGCACATAGGCCATGCGCACCTCATCCTTGCCCAGGCCGGGGGTGGCATAGAAACCGCTGGCAGGTGCCATCATCACGGTCTCGCCCTCGTAGTTGAATTCCTCAAGACACCAGCGGCAGAAGTCGTCGATGTCCTTTACCGGCAGCTTGCTCACGGTGTAGAATGCACCCATGGGCATTGGGCAGAAAACGCCGGGGATCTTGTTCAGACCTTCCACTAGGCAGTTGCGGCGGGCGATATACTCGTCATAGACACCCTTGTGGTAGGCCTGGGGTGCATCGAGCGATGCCTCGGCAACGATTTGACCGATCAGGGGAGGGCTCAAGCGGGCCTGTGCCAGTTTCATGGCAGCGGCGCGCACTTCCTTGTTGCGGGTGATGAAAGCACCGATGCGGATACCGCACTCGCTGTAACGCTTCGACACGCTGTCAATCATGATGACGTTGTTCTCGATGCCCTCGAGGTGCATGGCGCTGGTATAGGGGGCGTCGCTGTAGATGAATTCGCGGTAAACCTCATCGGCAAACAGGTACAGGTCGTATTTCTTCACCAGGTCGCGCAGGCGCATCAGCTCCTCACGGCTGTAGAGGGTGCCAGTGGGGTTGTT
>JAFZSS010000235.1 GCA_017619255.1 Muribaculaceae bacterium | reverse complement strand
ATTGATAAGTTGCTTATTTTAATATAGTTGCAAAAATAGGTAGTAAAACCTATCAAACCAAACAAAATAGCGATAAAATAGGCAAAATGATATCAAAACTATGTATTTCAGTAGAGAAAACTGTTTAAATGCAACCAAATGCAAGCGATTATGGCCTTTTTTGCGACGAATAAATGCTGTTTTCATATCGCTGTGGATTTCGATGAAACCCATAAAAACAGGTATTTCATGGGCGTTTCTCTTGGGGTGTCTGCCCGTGATTTCAGGGGGTATTGTTGGATTGACCGATGATTCACCAACTCCATTATTCCATAAGAGATTGGTAATAAAAGCGTTAGTGATTTTAATAGAATTTTTGTGATTTTACCCAAGAAAAATTTGTGATTTATGAAAATTCCTGTATATTTGCAGGCGGAAATCTAAAACTTTTCTTTAATAAAGTAAATTTCTTATACTCGAAAAATTCGGCGACTGTGCTTTTGTGAAAAATCATAGTCGTCATTTTTTTATGTTCTCACGGCAAGTGCAGTTCTTGATGCACTTGACTGGTTTTTAGATAATTAGAATGAAACAATGGCCGTGTGGTCATTGATGACGGCCTCGTGGGCGGTGCCGATGTCGTTGCGGTCCTCGAGGATGCTGCGCAGCACCAGTCTGACGATGCCGTAGATGCGCAGCCTCAGGACGATCTTGGCGATCGGCTTGAGGATACCTCGCACGGTCTCGTTGACGACATGGCCCATGCCCTTGATGAGCTGCTCGACCAGTTGCTGGTGGTCGTTGCCGCCCTCGTTACCCTCGGCGAAGGCAATATAGGCCTTGGTGACAGATTCCTGCAGGTGTTTGAGCAGCAGGTTGGCGGTGCCTTCGGGAGTGTCGGGCAGGTTAACATATCGCATGATGAAGGGATGCTGATGTCGGTAGTTGTCGATGGCTTGGCTGACTTCGTTCCAGTAGCGGTTGAGCACGCCGTGCACGATGGTAGGGATACAATTGACAAACATCTGTCGTGCCCGTTCCCCGAAGTCGGGTTGCGATGGCAGGCTCTCGACCCATCGAGTGTGCAGCTGCAGTTTTCCGCTATAGGGGTTGCAGTTGATCACGCGCCACTGGCAGGGGTAGCCCACCGCCGCCGAGGTGGCCACTTCCACCATGTTTCCCTCTCGTGAGCTTGTTTGGCTGATGTCGCTGATGTGCAAGTGCCCCGTGAAGACGACATGCACGCCTGCCTCGATGAGTTGCCGGCACAGTTGCTTGGCATCCTTGACCATATAGGGGGCGGCGAGGGTGTCCTCCATGTGGAAATGGGGCACCAGGTGATGGTGCATCATCGCGATGACGCGTTGTCCTGCCGCTTTGGCCTTGGTCGCTTGGTCCACAATCCATTGTTGGCTGGAAGCTTCGAGCATGCCGCTGGTCTTGCAGTGGTCCTGGGCGTCTCCTTTGGCGATAAATGTGTTGAGCCGGTCCATGCAGGCGTCAATGGCAAGGATCGTGAGTTGATTATTGATGTCCCGTCGGTAGCTCAAGGTGTCCGGATCCCGCTGCGAGTCGTTGTCGTAGCCCATGTTCCGGTAGATTTCGGCAAACTGTTGGCGGGTGATTGTTTGGGCCGGCTGGGTGTTGTCCCCGTCGTAGATTCTGGCATCGGGGTTGTTAATGTCGTGGTTCCCCGGGACGACGAGCACCTGAATGCCGGCATCTACAAGGCCTTGAAGCTTTTCGGCCACGAGCAGGTGACTTGCCAGCTCGCCATCCTTGGTAAGGTCGCCTGTCACAAGCACCAGGTCGGGCATGAGTTGAAGAATGTTGCCGATAAGGGTATCAAGGATTTCTGGGCTCTCGTGCAGCATTTTGCGGTCTTGATTCAGGTATTCCTGAAATGCAGTCCCGTCATTGATGACCAGTTGCGGCGCCATCACATGCAGGTCGCTGATGACGGCTATTTTGATGATATTTCTGGTAGTCTGGCTCATGGGTATCCAATTGTTAATCAAGTTCCATCATGTCGATGTCAGGCATGATCAGACCATCGTTCCACAGGCGGATGGTATTCTCGCCCTTCTTGAGGTTAATGTCAATCTTCATCGACTGGCGTTTTGTCCAGTCCTTGCCGTTGACAGTATAAGTGCCCACATGCTCACCATTGACCTCAATGTTGAATTCGCGTTGCTCACCGGAGAAATAGTAGATGGTCATGGTGCGACGGCCGTCATGACCGATGTTGACATGCTGCCATTGCAGGTCATTGTGGGAGCGGTAACCCAAATAGCAGGCGATGTAGCCGCCTGAGGCCTCTGCTTTGGGGTAATAGATGGCCGTGAAGCGGTCGTAATTGCTGCGTATCTCCTGATATTGGCTCAGAAAAGCTGTCTCGGCCTCATAGACCTTGCGTTCCAGCCGTTGCTGGGCCTTGGCGCGGTAGATGCGCGTGCCGTGTGCGGGCACTTGGATGGTCATCTCGTCGATGGCGGTGCCTGCGTTGGCTTGGGCGAAGCAGTCATAGAGTTCCACCTTGCCCCCCAGGTCGATGGTGCTGAACTTGAGACTGACGGTTTGGTCCGCATCGCTGGGGTTGTAAACCGCAAAGGCGCGCTCCTTGCCATAGAGGTTCTTGATGTCCTTGACCATCACATAGCACTCGCCCTGTTTGGCAGCAATATAGGCCTGCAGGTGCAGGGGATCCTGATTAAGGGCGATGAGGTCACTGTTGGTGAGCAGGCGCAGGGCCCGTGGCTTGATGTTGGACATATCACAGCCGATGAGCAATGGCGAGGACATGATGCACCACATGCCGAAGTGTGTCTCATCCTCCACGGCCGACATCGACCGTCCCACCTCCAGCATATCCATGTCGTTATAGTGCCCGTCATGGCAGTAGGCGCTCATGTAGAGGTTCTCGGCCAGGATTTCTTTCACCGATTTCCAGTTATCATAGATATCTCCTGTGGTGCGCCACGAGTCTGCGACATCGGCGCCCCATGTCCCAGGGTAGGCCCAGCGGCAGATGTTGAAGACGATGTCTTCCTTGCCACAGTTCTTGATGGCGTTGGAGATACGGGTGTATTGTTCGCGCTCGTCGAGGTCCAGATGCCTGCCACCGCACCAGTCGACCTTGATGAAATCGAAGTCCCAGTCGCGGAAGTAGAGCCTGATGTCTTGCTCCTCGTGGCCCGCCAGTCCCACGCCGACGCCCCAGGCCCGACGATTGCCCGAACCGCAGGTGTTGTCGCCCGCATCGCTGTAGATGCCCGCCTTCAGGCCCAGCGAGTGGATGTAGTCCACAAGGGCTCGCATGCCGCTGGGAAAGCGCTCGGTGTTCAGGCGCAACTGCCCGTCGTCGCCGCGTCCCTGCCAGTAGCCGTCGTCGATATTGATGTAGCGGTAGCCCGCCTTTTGCAGCCCGCTGTTGTGCATGGCGTCGGCTTGTTGACGGATGAGCTGCTCGCTGATGTCGAGCGCAAAGGTGTTCCACGAGCTCCAGCCCATGGTGGGTGTGCGCTGCGCCCCTGCCGGTATGGCAAGCGCCAGCAATAAGAGGATTGCGGATAGTTTTTTCATCATTGTGGTCACATTGTGAGGTTGCAGGATTCAGTGACCACAAATATAGCGATTATTTCTTGAATAGTGCCCCCATGGGCACAAAAACTGTAATTTTTATAAGGTGACGGTCAGGCGCAGGTCGTCGGTATGAGACTCGCCATCGGCGCCCACGGCATTGCGGTCCTCAAGGATGCTGCGCACCATAGGCTCCAAATTAGGATAAACGCTGCCCAAGAAGAATTCCCACATGTTGTCGGCTTCATCGGGAATCACTTCGGCAATCATGGCGCGTACACCCTGTTTGCCCTGTTCGATGATATCCTCGACATCCTTTTCCTGCTCGTTGCCCTCGACCACGGCAAGCATGGCACGCGAGAACACCTCGCTCAGGTGGCGCAGGACGAGTTGTGTCGCTTGCTGTGGATTCTCGGGTACATTGGCCTTGCTTCCATTCATTTCAAGCATTGCCTTGATTTGGCCGATGCGTCCACCCAGCTTGCTCCAAGCCTTATTGGAGAGCGTTGCCGCCATGCCGGGCGTGGAATTGATGATGCGCTGGCGGCCCGATTCACGCAGGGTGGGGCAGGTCGCTGTCGCGTTGAGCCATCGTGTGTCGATGTCAAGGCTGCGTTTGTCGCGATTCAGTGTCGCCACGCGCAAGGCAAAGGGATAGCAGATGGCCGAGCCTGTGGCTACCTCGACGATGCTGTCGGTACGGGATTCATTATATTGGGTGGCGGCATCGGTCACATGCAGATGTCCCGTGAAGATGGTGTGGATGCCTGCCTCCATCAGTTGGGGAGCAATGGCATTGTGGTTCTTGACGATATAATTGGCCAAGAATCTATCCTGTT
>JAFZSS010000234.1 GCA_017619255.1 Muribaculaceae bacterium | reverse complement strand
TATCAAATGAATGCCTTAATGCAAACCGCATAAAACCTTCATATAAGATTTTGATTGTCTGTTTCCTATTGCAAAATCCTTTTATGATTGGCATGTTGACAAAATCATTAGGTATTATTTCCACAGACATATGTCTTAAATCATGTTGAATTGGTTTGCCATCTTCATATTGAATCCACTTTATCCTCTCTTTCTTAATTTTTATGACAGTATTTGACAAATCGAAACTAAGCTCAATATTTGCTTCATCATCATAGAATAAAGATTCAAACTGATGATGTATCTTATCAAAACTGTTATCCCAATGTGTTAGCCAAGTGGAATATACTCTGTTTCCAATACCTATCGAATAGTTCTCAATGTGCCCGTTAAACTTAAAAATAAATTCTTCTTCAAAAGCAGAAGGATTTAAATGCAGAGGATAACACGATGGTAGCGTCGCAACAGCATTAAGCTGCTCTAAAGCAACTTTTATAGCGTCAAGACTAAGATCATATTTATCGTATATTAAAGTCTTTCCTGAAAGCCACCCAGCATGCAGTTCCTCAAAGCATCTTTTAATCTTATTGATATATTCTTGAAAACTAAAATTAAGAGAGATTGCACTTTCGTTTTTATCATATAATAATCTCCACGAATAGCAATAATTATCTTTATGGACTTCAACTGTTATTGTGTCATCAGGGTCATAAGGATACGATGTGAGAAAATCATACTCAAAACCGTCATAGTCTTTTTCATCATATATGGTGTTAAACAACTCTAAAGGTTCAACTGAGTACTTTTTCCCTTCAAAGTCAAACCATACTCCTAGGAAATCATTCTCAACTGAGCAATAAATATCAAGGGATGAACAAGTAGATAATACGGAATTAATAATTGCTGTTTGATTCCATAAACTAAAAAGTAAATCATTCGCGTATGTTGCAAAATTACAAATTAAATGGGATGTGCATGATGTTATATACGAAAAAATGTGTACCTTTGCACAGAGAGGCGCGCCAGAACTTGTTAAGTGGGGTTTCCCAGGGATGTTTGTCTGGAAGCATCGAGGCTGGTGGCATTATGAGAAACCTCACTGCCTTTCATTAGAATTAAACTTCCCGATTGATTGGATATTCGCAGAAATTGTGTCTGCGCAGAAATGCCAATCATTCGGGAATTTTGATGTCTTTTACACATAAAGGCGGTTACCGTACCAAAGTGTACGATAACCGCTTTTTATTATAGTACATATGCTATAGTCTTATGGCAATCTGATAGAAGATGAACGACACGAACCAGGCTATGCCTGTGGTATAAACCACCTCAAAGGCGACCCATTTCCAGCCTGCCTCACGCTTGATGGCGGCGAGTGCGGCGATGCACGGGAAATAGAGCAGGATAAACAACATGAACGAATAGGCAACAACCGGATTGAAGACATTGGTGCCGTCCTCGTTAGTGGCGGTCTGCAGTTTCTCTTTCAACGATGCCGATTCCTCGTCGGCATCGGCCTCGCCCGTATAGAGCACGCCCATCGTGGAAACGACGATCTCCTTGGCTGCAGCGCCAGTGAGCACGCTCACACCCATCTGCCAGTTAAAGCCCAATGGAGCGACGGCGGGCTCAATGGCCTTACCCATCTGTCCCATGAAGGAATTCTCAATCTGCTCTTGCGGGGTCTGGCCCTCATGGCGTGGGAAATAACCTAATGCCCACACGATAATCGAAGCAGCGAGAATGATGGTCGCCATCTTCTGCAGGTACTGCTTGCCTTTGCTCCACATGTGAAGCGTAGCGTTGCGGGCGGTGGGTTTGCGGTATGGCGGCAACTCCATCACAAACTGCGTCTTGTCATGCTTGAGGAAGGTTTTGCTCATCATGATGGCTGTGAGTGCAGCCACCAGGATACCCACCAGATAGATACTCATCAAAATGAGTCCCTGGTTAGCGGTGAAAAAAGCAGCCACCAGCAGCAAGTAGGCCGGCAGGCGGGCCGAGCATGACATGAACGGGATGGTGAGGATTGTCACCAAACGGTCGCGGCGGTTTTCCAGCGTGCGCGTCGCCATGATAGCTGGCACTCCGCAGCCGAAGCCAATCAGGTAAGGAATGAATGACTTGCCATGCAGCCCCACGCGGTGCATGATGCGGTCCACAATAAATGCCGCGCGTGCCATGTAGCCGCTGTCCTCCAGCAACGAGATAAAGAAGAAGAGAATCAGAATCTGCGGCAGGAAAACAAGCACGCCGCCCACACCGCCGATAATACCGTCAACAATCAAATCCTTGAGGATTCCGTCGGGCATCGTCGAGCCGATCCACTCTCCTACCCAACCGACGCATTGCTCTATCCACCCCTGTGGATAGGCACCGAGGGTGAAAGTCGCTTCAAACATCAGCCACATCAACACCAGCAACAGCGGCAACGCGAGCCAGCGGTTGGTCAACAAGCGGTCCAGAGAATAGCCTGGCTTGGTGTCGCCTGTGGCGCGGTCGGGGTTGGGTGTAAGGGCTTCGGCAAGTGCTCCACGCACAAAGCCGTATTTCAAGTCGGTGATAATGCTCACAATGTCGTCATTATAGTCCCGCTCGATGCGTTGGCGCATCTCTGCGGCCCTGGCCTTGACTTGCTCAGCATTGTCGTTTCCTTCAAGCAGGCCAATGGCATGCTGGTCATTCTCGATGATTTTGAGCACGGTATATCGGTCCAGCTCGGGACACATCGGTGCCAATTCCCTGAGGCAGTCCTCAATGAGCGCGCCGTAGTTCACATTATGATGCATCGTCTCCTGCTCGCTCTCGTCGATGGCATCCATAGCAGCCTTCAACACTTCTTTCACCCCGTATCCGTTATAGGCGGTCACCGGTATCATCCTTGCTCCCAGCAGGCGACTCATCATCTCAATATCAAGATGGTCACCACTTTTCTCCAGTTCATCCCACATGTTCAGGGCCACCACCATGGGGATGTTCATATCCATGATTTGAGTGGTCAGATACAGATTGCGCTCCAGGTTGCCGGCATCCACAATATTGAGTATGGCATCAGGGTGGTTGTCGCGGATATAGGTGCGAACATACATTTCCTCGGGTGTGTATTCGGTCAGCGAGTAGGTGCCCGGCAGGTCCACCAGTTGCACTTTGCGACCGTCAATAGTGAACCATCCTTCCTTGCTGTCCACTGTCACGCCACCGTAATTGCCCACCTTCTCTTTAGCACCCGTCACACTGTTGAACAACGATGTCTTGCCGCAGTTGGGGTTGCCGATCAGGGCAATGCGCAGCACATTGTCGGCCATGGGGTCAACACCAGCCACCGTGGTCTCAATGATACCGTTGAAAGCGTCTTCCATGTCACAGAACTCGGCATCCTTGTCCGTCACCTCGACCTGTGCTGCCTCGCTGTGGCGCAGCGAGATGTGCGATCCCATGATCATATACTCAACCGGGTCCTTAAGCGGGGCGTTCTTGAGCACGGTCACCTGGGCACCGCGCACGAACCCCATTTCCAGCAGTCGCTGCCTGAAGGCGCCATCGCCCATCACGCGCACAACCTGCACGGTCATCCCCACGGGTTCGTTATCAAGCAGTCGAGTGATGTTATTTTTATTTTGGTCTTTACTCATGTCGTGTATGCAGATTATTTCACGATGCAAAAATATAACCTGTCGACAAGACACACAATCCCATTTTTTGAGGTTTTTAGATTAAAAATTCTCCCCATTTTTAGGGATATTCAGGTCCAAAGGAATGCCGTCAGACAGAAAAAGCGCTCCGCATGAGTTTCCCAGCAAGGTCTCGCGGAGCGCACGGATCATCGCTCACAAGGAGCATTCATCTATTACCGCTTATAAAATTCTCTATCGTTATACATTAGTCAGGTCACCTGTGGTCTTTGTCACGATACGGGAGAATCTCACCGTAAACGGTGATGGGAGTGCCGCCCGTGATGCGTGCCACGGCCTGATTGCTGTTGTGGAACAATGTGATGTAGATATAGGCGTTAGTCTTGCCGCTGATAAGCTTGTATTCAAAATGAACATCGCCGTTGTCGTCATACTTAATGCGCTTGTCCCTCACCGTTCCTCTATGAGTCGCTCCGCCGATGCCGTTAGCTCCTCCATTAGATCTATTCAGGGCAAACTGGAAAATACCGTCATCACCCTGGACAAGAATAAAGTTGGAATTGCTGTTGATATCATATCGGCGATAACCCATGTTGCCAAACTGGATGGTGTTGGCGATCAACACAAAGTAGCCACGCCTCAAAGAGTTGGAAGCCTTGGCGAAAGCAATGTCGTCATTGAGCTCCCGCATCTTCTTTTCACGCTCCTTGATTTCCTTTTTGGATTCCTTTATCGGCTCGGCAGGCGTGATCATCTGCAACTGCACATCACTGGTTTCTATATCAATTTCCTCGTTGGTCTGAGCAGTGGCACAAAAACCACAGACCAACGCCACGGTAACTGCAATTAATAATTTCTTTGTCATAATCTCGAGGTTTATTTATTGTCTATCATTTAGACACTTTTCTTTTAAAAATGTTTAATTTTGCGGTGTAAAAAACAATGAACCACTCATGGAAAGAAAGACAAACATGAAGTTGAGCACGCGCATGCTGGTGCTCTTGTCCCTAATGGCTATCGGGTTGATTGTGGCTACTCTGGTGGCCTATCTGATGCCTGACATGGGACTGCTTGCCGCCCTCACACTACAGGATGTGCTAGCGTTCATCTTGCCCGCAGTTGCCGCAATGGCTATCTTCTACCGCAGGCCATTGCATGCCATGTGTCTGGACAGTGCTCCCGGCTGGAAGTGGATACTGATTGTGGTCCTGTTTTATCTCGTTTCCCTTCCTGCCATGAATTGGCTGGTAGACTTTAACGCGGGTATGAAACTACCGTCATGGATGAGCGGTGTCGAGAACTGGATGAAAGCGTCTGAAGACCTCGCCGACGAGTCCACCAAGCAACTGCTCGACATCCACAGTGTGGGCATGCTGCTGATCACCGTGTTTGTTGTAGGATTCATGGCAGGCCTGAGTGAGGAAATCCTGTTCCGCGGGGCGATACAACGCACCATGCAGGACAGCCGGTTGAACATTCACTTTGTGATATGGTTTGTCGCCTTGATCTTCAGCGCGTTCCACATGCAGTTTTACGGCTTCATCCCCCGCATGATGCTTGGTGCCTGGTTAGGTTACTTGTTGGTGTGGAGCCGCAGCCTGTGGGTTCCCATCATCGCGCACACCCTCAACAACAGCACAGTTGTCTTTATGAGCTACCTCGCCAACAAGGACGTCGTTGCCAAGGACATGGGTGACACGCTGGGCCTGCCGGCCGAGGGCCAATTCCCGTGGCTTGCCCTATGCAGCATCGCCCTCAGCATCGCCCTTGCCGTGTGTGCAGGAAGATATTTCAGAAATTCAGAAAAAAAGCGGCAAATTTGATTCTTTGTCGCAAAAAGGTGTTACCTTTGTAGGTTAGAGCTATAAACTCCTGCTGTGCTCTTTTAGGGTATAGCATTAACCAGTTGATATTAAACCTATTACGACAATAAACACCAAAAACACTATACTATTATGATGAAGAAATTTATCCTTATCGTGTGCGGCTCATTTGTCGGCGCATTCCTGGCATTCCTGTTTTTCATGTTTGCCGCAATGATCATGAGTTTTGCCATTATGGGATCGATGGGCACAGCCAAGGCCAAGAAAGTATTGGTCACCGATCATTCCATCCTGAAGATTGACTTGGACGCCACTATCGATGAACGCGGCAGTGAAGAAGTCCTGGACATGTTCGCCATGCTGAGCAACAACGGCATGCCCAACAAGCTGGGGCTTAACACACTGGTGTCAGCTATCGAGAATGCAGCCAAGAACGATAAGGTTGAAGGCATATATATCGAGTGTAACGGCGTGAGCGCCGCTCCCGCGACATTGGAAACCATGCGTCGCGCGCTTAAAAGTTTCAAGAAAAGCGGCAAATGGATTGTAGCCTATGGTTATGAGGGCATCAATCAGTCAGACTATTACCTTGCCAGTGTTGCGGACAGCATCTACCTGAATCCTGTGGGTGCTGTTGACCTGCACGGCATGGCAGCGGTGACGCCATACATGAAGAAACTGCTCGACAAGGTGGGTGTTGAAATGCAAGTGGTGAGAGTAGGCACATTCAAGAGCGCCGTCGAGCCTTACATGCTTGAGGACATGAGTGAGGCCAACCGCCTGCAACAAGAGCACTACATAGGTTCCATCTGGAATGAAATCCGTGACAGCATCGCTGTGGACCGCAAGCTGCAGTCTGATGCGCTGAACTCACTGTGTGACAGCGTGATCTTCACTTTCAAGCCCACCCAGCTCATGCAGGCTAAACTGGTGGATAAACTGGTGTACCGCGCTGAAATGGAAGACCTGTTACGCGCCCGCACCAAGGTGGACAAGGGTGACGACCTTAACTTCATTGGCCCCGAAGACCTGTCAGATGACCTTGAAGCAGGCGTGAGCGGAGACCACATTGCCGTGGTCTATGCCGTAGGTGAAATTGACGGTTCTACCAGTCTGTACTCTTCGGAAGAGGGCATCAACAGCGAGAAGTTGAGCAAGACCATCAACGACCTCATGAAAGATGACCATGTGAAGGGTATGGTATTCAGGGTGAATTCTCCCGGCGGAAGCGCCTTTGGCAGTGAGCAGATCTGGAAAGCCGTGATGGACTTCAAGGCTGCCGGCAAACCTGTAGCCGTATCCATGGGCGACTATGCTGCATCAGGAGGTTACTATATCTCATGCTGCGCCGACCGCATCTTTGCCGAGCGCACGACGATTACCGGCTCTATCGGCATCTTCGGCATGATTCCCAGCTATAGCGAACTCATCGAGAACAAGCTGGGCGTGCACATGGCATCGGTTAAAACCAATGAAAACGCCGACATAGGCGCTACGGGCAAGAAACTCACTCCTGCGCAGCTTGCCGCGTTACAGAACATGATCAACCAAGGCTATGAGCTGTTCACCCAGCGCTGTGCCGACGGCCGCCATGTGACCCAAGACTCCATCAAGCAGATTGCCGAGGGTCGTGTGTGGGACGCTGTCACCGCCAAACAGATTGGTCTGGTTGACGAGTTCGGCGGCATTGCCGAGGCTGTCAACTGGGTGGCCAAGAAAGCAGAGATGGGCAAAGAGCCCAAGATCCAGAACTACCCCGCCCTCGAGGATCCGTTCATGGCAATGCTCGACAAGTACATGGTAACCCGTTACGAGAGTCGCCTGCAGAACGAGATGGGTCTGTTATATGATTGGCACAAGCAGCTGCAGCTCATACTGGGCCGGGACTACATCCTGTGCTTGATGCCTTATGAGGAAATCCAGTTTTAACCCTTCATTTCATCAACTGCTTAAGGTCTACGCACCTCAATGAACTTTGATTTCTCAAAGATACTGAACAAGGAACAGCGCAAATCCATCATGGACGCCATGCTAAAGCCGTTCTCATGGGGATACGGCGCCGGTGTGTGGTTGCGCAACACCGCGTTTGACATCGGACTATTGCCTCAGGAGGAGTTTGATGTTCCCGTGGTCTCGGTGGGCAATATCACCGTGGGCGGCACCGGGAAGACCCCTCATGTGGAATACATCATCGAAGCGCTTTACCGTCGCTATCATGTGGCGGTACTGAGCCGTGGCTACAAACGCAAGACCCAGGGATTCATCCTGGCAAGCAACAACATGACGCCGCGCGACATCGGTGATGAGCCTTACCAGATTCACCGCAAGTACAGCGGCCTGATCACGCTTGCCGTGTGCGAGAGCCGTCGCAAGGGAATCCGTGAACTGCTGCGCATCGACCCCGACATCAACCTTATCCTGTTGGATGACGGTTACCAGCACCGCTATGTCAAACCCAAAGTGAACATCGTGCTCGTGGACTACAACCGTCCGCCCTACGAAGACCGATTGATGCCCTTGGGCACCTTGCGCGAGCCTGCCCGCAATGTGCTGCGTGGCGACATCGTGGTAGTGACCAAGTGCCCTACCGACATCACCGCGATGGACATCAGGATGGTGAAGAAAAATCTGGGTCTGTTCCCATACCAGGGACTGTTCTTCAGCAACATACGCTATGCCGACCCGGTCCCGGTGTTCCCGGTCCAATCTCCGCAACTCACCTCGCTGCAATGGCTGCACGATGATGACGCCGTGCTGTGCCTCACCGGCATCGCTACTCCCAAACCGCTGGTGCGCTATCTGCGCCAGTTCTCCACTAATCTCAAGGTAATGCACTTCGACGATCACCATTTCTTCACGCGCAGTGATTTCAACGACATCTTTAAGGTGTATAACAAGCTGGAGGGTCGCCGTAAATTCATCATCACCACCGAGAAAGACGCGGTGCGTATCATGAACAATCCGTACTACCCGCCCACCAAGCGCAACTGCATATTCTACATCCCCATGAAAGTGGGCTTCCTGGAGCTTGAGGGTACCAACTTCATCGATTATCTGGTCAAGAGCATTGACGAGCAGGACGATTTATCGCAAATCTAATTCATCAAAAATAGAAAGGACTTTACTATGGCTAATGAAACCAACTTGCTGGAAATGATCAAGGAAACCAGCAAATTCATCAAGAAACGCGTGAACAACAAGCTGCCCAAGACCGCTATCATCTTAGGAACCGGTCTGGGTGCCGTGGTAGACCACATCGACATCGAGGTCGAGATACCTTACAGCGAGGTTCCTAACTTCCCTGTCTCGACGGTTCAAGGGCACAAGGGACGCCTCATCTTCGGCACCCTGGGTAACAAATACATCATGGCGATGCAGGGCCGTTTCCACTATTACGAGGGTTACACGATGCAGCAGGTGACCTTCCCCCTGAGGGTCATGAAAGCCATCGGCATCAAGACCGTGTTTGTGTCCAACGCTTCGGGTGGAATGAATCCCGACTTCAAGGTGGGCGACCTGATGATTATCACCGACCACATCAATGTCTTCCCCGAGCATCCGCTCCACGGCAAGAACATCGATGAGTTAGGTCCCCGCTTCCCTGCCATGGTTGACGCCTATAGCCCCCGCCTGATCCAGATGGCTCGCGACATTGCCAAGGAGAAAGGCATCCGCTTGATGGAAGGCGTGTATGTGGGCACACAAGGCCCGACCTTTGAGACGCCGGCTGAGTACCGCTACTTCTGGCGCATCGGCGGTGATGCCGTTGGCATGAGCACTGTCCCCGAGGTCATCGTGGCCCGGCACAGCGACATTGAGGTGTTCGGCATCTCGATTATCACCGACTTGGGTGTTGAAGGTGCTGTCGAGAAGGCATCCCACGAGGAAGTACAGAAGGCTGCTGCTGCAGCCCAACCCATCATGGCGATGCTCGTACGCGAGATGATCAACCGCTTTGAGGAACTGTAAAGATCATTAATCAGGAAAGTAGAGACGCAAGAATCCTTGCGTCTCTTCAAATTATAAGAATGAATGAAAGAGACCGAGATTTCAACATTGGGCGAGTTTGGGCTGATTGAACACTTGACGCGTTCTTTCCCCGTGCGCAACGAGTCCACCCGACGCGGTGTGGGCGATGACTGCGCTGTCATCAATTACGGCAAGGACTGCGAAACACTGGTCACCACCGACCTGCTGCTCGAGGGCATCCACTTTGATCTCACCTATGTGCCACTGATGCATCTGGGCTACAAAGCCATCGTGGTGAATCTGAGCGATGTGTATGCCATGAACGGCACACCGCGCCAGGTGACCGTGTCGTTGGGCATCAGCAAGCGTTTCACGCTGGAGCACATCGAGCAGCTATATGAGGGCATGCGCATCGCCTGTGAGCATTATGGCGTTGACCTCGTGGGTGGCGATACCAGCGCATCGGTCACGGGACTCATCATCAGCGTGACCTGCCTTGGCGAGGCAGCGAAGGACGATATCGTCTATCGCTCGGGAGCCAAGGACACCGACCTCATCTGCGTGAGCGGCAACCTGGGCGCAGCCTATATGGGTCTGCAACTACTGGAGCGCGAGCGACGCGTAAGCGCTGAGATGAAGGACGCAGACTTCCAACCAGACTTCTCGGGCAAGGAATACATCATCGAGCGCCAACTTAAGCCCGAAGCCCGCCGCGATGTCATTGAAGAACTGCGTGAATTGGGCATTCGTCCCACGGCAATGATGGATGTGAGCGACGGCCTGTCAAGCGAGCTGCTGCACATTTGCAAGGATTCAGGCGTGGGTTGCCGCGTCTATGAAGACCGCATTCCCATCGACTACCAGACAGCACTCATGGCCGAGGAACTGAACATGAACCTCGTTACCGCTGCCATGAACGGCGGGGAAGACTATGAGCTGCTGTTCACTGTACCCCTGGCCGACCACGATAAGGTAGAGCGCATGAAGACCGCACGCCTCATCGGCCGCATCACGAAATCCGACCTTGGCGCCTACATGGTGACCCGTGACGACCAAGAGCTGGAAATCCGCGCCCAGGGCTGGAACGCATTCACTCCCGATTCCCCAAAAGAATAATCACGAATTACACGAGATCCAGCGAATTACACGAATGAAAAGAATTTCTTCGTGTAATTCGTTTTTTTGCGACATTCGTATTTAATCCAAAAACATGGTTTCAAAATGATATTTTTTTATGGCAATTTATGCGATTTCAATGATTTTTTGGCGATTTTTGCTAATTTGTGTTAAAAATGGGCATTTTTTCGTTGAAAATTTGGTTGTTAAAAACTTTTGGCTTTAAATTTGCATTGGTTTTCATGGTATTAGTTTTTAAGATTGAGGTTAATCGAGTGTCGTGAGACAAGTAGATTCTACCAAAATGTTTAAGGTTTATGTTAATGGTATTAGAAGGTTAATTAGTTAAAAACAAGTCCTTGACTCGGTGTCAAGGACTTGCTGTTTTTCAGTACCAACCTCGGGGGAGACACTGCCCAAAGTGTCAGCCCGCGGATCAATCCTCGGGAGCCTCGTCGATGAGCTCGAGGAACTCTTCGAGCTTGGGCGTGATGATAATCTGCGTGCGACGGTTGCGCTGCTTGCCTACTGCGGTGCTGTTGCTTGCCACGGGGTTATACTCGCCACGGCCACCAGCAGTCAGTCGCTTGGGATTGACGCCATAGTTATTCTGCAATGCTTGCACCACCGACGACGCACGCAGACAGGAGAGGTCCCAATTGTTGCGGATGTTCTCACGGCTGATGGGCACATCATCGGTGTTGCCCTCGATGAGCACATCGTAGTCCTCGTAGTCGTTGATGATCTTGGCAATCTTGGAAAGTGTCTCGGCAGCGCGCTCGTTGATCTCGTAGGAGCCACTCTTGTAGAGCATGTTATCGGCCAGCGAGATATAGACCACGCCTTTCAACACCTGCACATCCACATCTTTGAGTTCCTCCTTGGACAGGGAGCGCGTCAGCTTGTTGGTGAGGGCCAAGTTCAACGAGTCGCTCTTGGTCTTGAGGTCGGTCAAGTGGCGGATGTACTGGTTGCTCTCGTTGATCTGATCTACCAGTTTCTCGATAGAGACATTGCTCTGGCTGGAGTTGATGAGACTCTTGTCGAGTGATTGCTGCAGGCGCTCATAGGCAGCTTTGGACTCAGCCAGCTGCTCCTCAAGCGATGCCACACGCACATTGGCGGCTGCCAATTGTTCCTTGGCATCCTGGTAATTGATGTTCAGCTCCTTGTAGGACTGCATCATCCCCATGCTGCGCTGCCTGCACTCTTCCAGGTCCTTCTTGCTGGCACAACTGCTCACAAGCACGAGACCCGCCAGCAGGGTCATCATCAAAGTTTTCTTTTTCATAAAAATCATTATTATCGTTATACTTCTTTTCTTGTTTAATGACATGACACTATATAAGACGCAGAAAACGCAAGAATGTTGCATCCGTTTGAAGGATTTAACCAAAATCGGTCCATTCTTACAATTTTTTTACAGTCTTCAAGCCCGTAAAAAGCGGTTTTTGGGCCTATTGGCAATAAAATCGGAAAATAAATACTTTTTTCCTGAGAAAAAACCATAGCTGATGCATTGATAGAGAAAAAAACTGTAATTTTGTAGTTTAAAACAATATCAAATGGACGCTCGCGAGAAAAAACAGTTACTGCTCGACTCCAGGTACCTGCGCATGACGCAGATCTGGGCCGAGAATTCCTATTGCCGCCGTCGTCAGGTGGGTGCGTTGTTGGTCAAGGACAAGATGATTATCAGCGATGGTTACAACGGCACGCCCGCAGGCTTTGAGAATGTGTGTGAGGAAGATGCCGACCACTCCAAACCCTATGTTCTGCATGCCGAGGCCAACGCCATCACCAAGGTCGCCCGCAGCAATAACAGCAGTGACGGTGCGACGCTCTATGTCACCACATCGCCCTGTATGGAGTGCAGCAAACTCATCATTCAAGCGGGCATTCGCCGCGTTGTGTTTGGCGAGTATTACCGCATGCATGATGGTGTGGACCTGCTGTGCCGTGCCGGCATTGAAGTCATTCACCTGTGGGACCACAGTAACGGTTACGAACCCGTGGCCATCACCAGCGACAACAGCGAGAGCCATTATCAAGAAGTGGCCGCCTATTTAGCAAGCCAATCCAAATAACACCCAAAAGTCCCCTCAATAACGATGAGACAGAAGCCCGCTCGTCAACCGATTTGGTTACCCCTCGCCATTGCGGTGGCGGTGGTGGTGGGCTTGTTGATTGGCAACTTGATTGCCCCAGACAGATATATTTCTGATAATGACCGTAAACTCAACGCCATCCTGACGCTCATCAACCGGGACTATGTAGACTCGACTAACCTGAACGACCTGGTAGAGATGAGTATCCCCAAGATACTGAACAATCTTGACCCCCACACGGTCTATTTGAGTCCCGAGGAATTTAAGGCATCCACCGAGAACAAGAACGGAGCGACAACCGACATCGGCATCCTGTATGAAATCATCAACGATACCACTACCATTATCGAAGTCGTTCCTGGCGGACCAGGTGCCAAGATGGGACTGGCAGTCGGTGACCGTATAGTGTCCATCGATGACTCGACCATCGTGGGCGAGACCATTACCAAGGCAGCTGTCATGAAACACCTGCGTGGAGACAAAGGCAGCAAGGTAAAACTGGGCATCAAGCGCGCCAACAGCCTCAAGACACTCGACTTCATCATCACGCGCGGCACCATTCCCACAAATGCCGTTGACGCTCATTATATGCTGGATAAAAACACCGGATACCTCAAAATCAACCAGTTCAGCCGCAACACTTACGATGAATTCATGGCAGCCATGAAGAGTCTCCAGGACGAAGGGGCCAAGCGCTACATGATTGACCTGCGCGGCAACGGCGGCGGCTTCATGGAGATGGCTGTGCGCATGGCCAACGAGTTTCTCCCGGCAGATGAGCTGATAGTCCGCACCCATGGCCGCTATAAGCGTGACGACAGCGAGGTGTGGAGCGATGGCAACGGCATGTATCAGGATGTGGAAGTAGCCGTTCTCATCGATGAGTTCAGTGCCAGCGCCAGCGAGATTTTTGCCGGTGCCCTTCAGGACAATGACCGTGGCCTGATTGTGGGTTGCCGCTCCTATGGCAAGGCTCTGGTGCAGAAAGAGTTCATCCTGCCCGACAGCAGTGCCATACGCTTGACCACAGCCCGTTATTACACACCCAGCGGCCGCTGCATTCAGAAGGATTACAAACGCGGTTATATCGAGGACTATGCCAACGAGCTTGCCGAACGCTACATCCACGGCGAAATGGACAACAAGGACAGCATCAAGGTTGACAAAAGCCAGAAGTTCACTACCGCCCATGGCCGAACCGTTTATGGTGGCGGAGGCATCGTGCCTGATGTCTTCGTACCCCGCGACACCAGCGGCATCACGGGTTATTACAACGAGGTCAACAATGCGGGACTCTTGCAACGCTTCGCATTCACCTACAGCAGCGACAATCATGCCTCACTTAACAAAATGAGCGACTATAAGCAGTTCTTGCGCATGGCGCCCAGCGATGAGGAACTGATCAACATGTTTGTTGACTATGCCGCCGAAAACGGAGTCACACCGCGATGGTACTATATCAACATTTCCCGTGATGTGATTGTTACAAATCTCAAAGCGTTGATTGCCCGAGACATCTTTGGCAGCCAAGCCTATTACCCGATACTTAACCGCAACGACAAGACAGTCCAGCAAGCGCTCAAAGCCCTGAACAAGCATAAAGCGGTATTCCCGATCACTGAAAATCTGGAACTCTCGTCAATCAGTCATCATCAGCAAAGTCTCATAAACGATATTATGAGACGCTGGCAATTATAAGCTCGAGTTTATGTCATGAATAAGAAGCCCACAAAAGAACTCTTCTGGATTCCCATCGCCATAGCTGTGGCGATGGCAGTGGGCTTGTTCTTCGGCCTCCGTTTTCCGCACGACAACAAGGTGGCCGAGAACGACCGTAAGCTCAATGCCATCCTGAACCTTATCGCCCAGGACTATGTGGACAACACTAACCTGAACGACCTCATCGAGTTGAGCATTCCGGAAATCTTGGGTTACCTTGACCCGCACACGAGCTACTTCACTGCCGAAGACCTCCAAGCCGCCACCGATGACCTTAACGGCACCTTCAGCGGCATCGGCATCTCATTTGTGATGGTCAATGACACCATCGGTGTGGTAGAAGTCCTCTCCGGCGGTCCCAGCGAGAAAGTCGGTCTGATGGCAGGAGATCAAATCATCACCATTGACGACTCTATTGCCACCGGGTCCAAGATGACCAATGCTGAAGTGATGAAGCGCTTGCGCGGCGCCAAGGGCACCAAGGTGAAACTCGGCATCAAGCGCCAAAACACCAAAAAGACACTCACTTTCACCGTTACGCGCGGTGACATACCTGTCAACTCGGTGGACGCCTACTACATGATTGACAAAATCACGGGGTACATCAAGGTGAACCAATTCGGCCGCCACACCTACGATGAGTTTATCACCGCCCTCGCAGGCCTGGCAGACGAAGGAGCTGAGAGGTACATCATTGATTTGCGCAGCAATGGCGGTGGTTTTATGGAGATGGCCGTTCTGATGGTGAACGAGTTCTTGCCTGCCGACCAGCCCATTGTCTTCACCAAGGGCCGTGACAGCCAGGACGACAGTGAGGTGTGGAGCGACGGCAACGGCTCCTTCCAGGATGCAGAGGTTGCCGTGCTGATTGACGAATTCAGCGCCAGCGCCAGCGAGATTTTTGCCGGCGCCCTGCAGGACAACGACCGCGGTCTGATTGTGGGCTGCCGTTCCTTTGGCAAGGGCCTTGTTCAAAAGGAATATGTCCTTCCAGACCAAAGCGCCATCCGCTTGACGACAGCACGCTACTACACGCCCAGCGGCCGCTGCATACAGAAGGACTACAAGGAGGGCATGCTCAACTATGAGAAAGAAGTGCTGGAACGCTATCTGAACGGCGAACTTTACAGCCGCGACAGCATGAAGATTGACAAAAACCAAGTGTTCACCACCCTGTTCGGCCGCACAGTCTATGGCGGCGGTGGCATCGTGCCCGACCTCTTTGTGGCGCGCGACACAACAGGCATCACGAGTTACTACATCGATGTCGCCAATGCCGGCTTGCTGCAACGCTATGCTTTCAATTATTGCAACAATCACCGTTCATCACTCAGCAAGATGGAGGACTACACCGAGTTCTTGAGCACGGTCCCCAGCGATGAAGCCCTGCTCAAGGACTTCGCCGACTTTGCCGCGAGCAACGGTATCGCCCCGCGCTGGTATTACATCAACCTCTCCAGTGACCTCATCGTCACTAACCTCAAGGCGCTGATTGCCCGCGACACTTTCGGGAGCCAGGCATTCTATCCCATCCTGAACCGCAAGGACAATACCGTTCTCGCTGCTCTTAAGGCATTAAACCAGCACAAGGCTGCCTACCCGATCCGCGACTGAACTCCACATTGGATTTCATCAACCGACTCACAATAAATGAACCTACTTAACATCCTCGCAAGCGTTGTCACGGCAACGCAGACGCTGATTCCCCTGCCTCGAGAGGTGCAGTGGGGCAATGACACCTTTGATTTCTCCATTCCCTACCGCATCGACAACAGCTGCCC
>JAFZSS010000233.1 GCA_017619255.1 Muribaculaceae bacterium | reverse complement strand
GTATCGAGCGGTGCCCGCAAGTATGCCAACCAGACGCTGCTGCGTTACATGGCCGAGGGTGCTGTGGAGTATGCCAAGGAGTTGGGCTGGGAGCATCCCCAGATTTGCCTCCATCTGGACCATGGCGACACCTTTGAGCTGTGCAAGTCCTGCGTGGACTTTGGTTTCTCGTCGGTGATGATCGACGGCTCGTCGCTCCCCTACGAGGAGAACATCGCCCTGACCAAGCAGGTTGTGGAGTATGCCCACCAGTTTGATGTGACCGTCGAGGCAGAGCTCGGCGTGCTCGCTGGCGTGGAGGATGATGTAGTTGCCGAGGAATCGCACTACACCAAGCCCGAGGAGGTGATTGACTTCGCCACCCGCACCGGTTGCGACTCGCTGGCCATCAGCATCGGCACCAGCCATGGCGCTTATAAGTTCAAACCCGAGCAGTGCACCCGTGACCCGCAGACCGGCAAGCTCGTTCCTCCTCCCCTGGCATTTGATGTGCTCAAGGAGATCGAGAAGAAATTGCCCGGCTTCCCCATCGTGCTGCACGGTTCGTCGAGCGTTCCCCAGGAGTATGTTGACATCATCAACAGCAACGGCGGCAATATGCCCGATGCCGTAGGTATCCCCGAGGAGCAGTTGCGTCTGGCCGCCAAGAGCGCCGTTTGCAAGATCAACATCGACAGCGACAGCCGCTTGGCATTCACCGCTGCCGTGCGCAAGGTGCTGGCCGAGAAGCCCGGTGAGTTTGATCCCCGCAAGTACTGCGGTCCCGCCCGCGACGAGATGGTCAAGCTGTACAAGCATAAAATCATTGAGGTGCTGGGCAGCGACGGCAAGGCCGAGTAAACACATCAATCATCATTCATTAGATTGACAACAAGTAGAGACGCAAAATTTTGCGTCTCTACTATTTTATTGTATATCAGCGACATATCATAAGCTTCGTTATGATGAGCTAAAAAAAGTCGCCGAAAAATTTGGTCAGTTCCTGAATCAGCATTACCTTTGCACCGCTTTACGAAACAATTGCGTTTCGGCAAGTATGTTCGGGGTGTAGCTCAGTCCGGTTAGAGTACGCGTCTGGGGGGCGTGGGGTCGCTAGTTCGAATCTAGTCACCCCGACATGAAAGAGTGCTGATGGTCATTGATTATCGGCGCTCTTTTGTTTTCACGGTATATCAAACAGTAATTCTTGAGACGATGAAACATGTGATAGTATTGATATTGACGCTGGCGGTCGTGTTTCCTTCGCTGGCCCAGTCGTGGCTGGGCGGTGACATCTCGATGATGACATCCAACGCCCGTCACGGTGTGATTTATAAGGACTCGTGCGGTGTGACCGTGGACCCTTATGACCTGTTCAGGCAGCAGGGATGGAACATGATGCGTGTGCGTCTGTTCGTGGATCCGCAAAATGCCCAGGGGCCTTATCGCGATCCGGGCGTGTGTCAAGACCTGGATTATGTCATCGGCCTGTGCCGGACCATCAAGGCGCGCGGCTTTGAGGTGATGCTGGACTTCCATTACAGCGACACTTGGGCCGATCCGGCCAAGCAGTTCACGCCCAAGCGGTGGGAAGGACTTGACGGCAAGACCCTTGCCGACAGCATTTATCGCTATACCCGCCACTGCCTGACGGCCATGAAGGCTGTAGGCGTGGAGCCCGCCACTATCCAGGTGGGCAACGAAATCACATTCGGCATGGACTGGCCCGTAGGACGCGTGGACCCGATGAGCCCCGACAACTGGGATGTGTTCACAGGGTTGCTCAAGGCTGGCTGCAAGGCTTGCCGCGAGGTGTGCCCCGGTGCGGGCATCATCATCCACACCGAGAAGGCCGGCAACTGGGAGATGACGCGCAACTACTATGACCGCTTGGCTACTGCCGGCGTGGATTATGACATCATCGGACTGAGCTATTATCCCATGTGGCACGGCACGATTCCCAACCTGGGACGAACGCTTGACTTGCTCGCCGAACACTATCCCGACAAACCCGTGATGATAGTCGAAGCCGCATATTATTACTTGCATGACGGCGTGAACCGAGGCGAGGAGGATTTTTCAAATTGTTTGCCGGGCACTATCGAGGGTCAGCGCGAGTTTACCGCCCAACTGGTCAACGAGTTAAATCGTCACGACATTGTGACGGGTCTCTTCTGGTGGTTCCCCGAGGAGAACAGTTACGGCACGCCCTATCAAGGGCGTTTTGGCCTCAACCGCGGCTTGTTTAACAGTGCCGACGGATGTGCGCTGCCCGCCCTCTATGAGATGGCGCGCTTCAAGCGCTGATTGCTCAGCGAATGGGTCTCACGCTAAGCCGTTAAGATATTAATCATTAGCGTCCAGGGAAAACTTATCTGGTCAATGCAGATGTAGGGCCTCATTAGTTTTCCCCGGATGCCAATGATAGACAACAAAAACTTTGCGTCTTTGCGCCTTAGCGTGAGGTGCAACAGAAGGCATGGTGGGCAGTCTATGAGATAAAAACTTCATCTATCATTTTGTATTGCACGGGGATTTCAGTACATTTGCACTCTAATTCATACTCAAGCCTATGTCAATGAAATTCATCTCATGGAATGTGAACGGCCTGCGTGCCGTGGCCGGAAAAGGTTTTACCGACATTTTCAAGGAACTTGACGCCGATTTCTTCTGCCTGCAGGAAACCAAGATGCAGGCCGGGCAGCTGGACCTGGAATTTGAAGGCTACCGTTCCTACTGGAACTATGCCGAGAAGAAAGGTTACTCGGGCACAGCCATCTACAGCCGCCATGAGCCGTTGAGCGTGAGTTACGGTATAGGCATTGAGGAGCATGACCGCGAGGGACGCGTCATCACATTGGAGATGCCCGATTTCTACCTCGTTACCTGCTATACCCCTAACAGCCAGGACGGGCTGAAGCGTTTGGATTACCGCATGACATGGGAGGACGCTTTCCGTGCCTATCTGCTGGCGCTGGACGAGAAAAAGCCCGTCATCGTGTGTGGCGACCTGAATGTGGCTCATCAGGAAATTGACCTCAAGAATCCCAAGTCCAACCGCAAGAACGCTGGTTTCACCGACGAGGAGCGCGAGAAGATGACCGTGTTGCTGTCCTCGGGTTTCACCGACACCTGGCGCTTTTTCAACCCTGATGTGGCGGATGTGTATTCCTGGTGGAGCTATCGTTTCCGCGCCCGTGAGAAGAATGCGGGTTGGCGCATCGACTACTTCCTGGTGAGCGACCGCCTGCAGGAGAAGCTCGCCGACGCCAAGATCCACACGGGAATCTTCGGCAGTGACCATTGTCCCGTTGAGGTGGATATCAATCTCTAAATATTCCTCCATCCAGTTTATCCAATAATTCCAGTATATCCAGTTCATCCAAATATGGCACAGATAGAACAGAAGAAATATGATTTTGACCGCGTGGTGAGAATGGTGCTGACCCTCATCAGCGTGGCGGTGGGCGTGTGGCTCGTCAACTACCTGAGCCCCGTGCTCATGCCGTTTGTTGTGGGATTTATCCTCGCCTATCTCATCGAGCCCCTGGTGGAATGGCTGCAGTGCAAGGCACGCATCAGTAATCGCGCTTTTGCCGTGATAGTGGCGTTGCTCATCGTCATTGCTTTGATCGCTGGTCTGTGTTGGTTGCTTATCCCTTATCTGATTGACGAGTTCTCGGCGATGTCCAAGCAACTGGCTGCCTATGCTAAGTCGTCGTTGAAGATTCCCTATATTCCTGCCGAAGTCAATGACTTCTTCCAGCGTTACATCGATGTCGAAAAACTCAACGAGATTTTCTCCAAGCAGCAGTGGATGGACATCATCAACAAGGCTGCTTCGGGGGCATGGTCGGTCGTTGGAGGTACAATGAGTGTGATATTTACCATCTTGTCATGGTTCATCGTGCTGCTGTACATGTTCTTCATCCTGCTGGACTACAACAAATTGTCACGCGCTTTCAAAGCGGCCATTCCGCCTAAATACCGTCGTATGTCACTGCGCATCTTCGGTGATGTGGCCGACACGATGAGCCGTTATTTCCGCGGCCAGGCGGCCGTCTCGTTCTTTGTGGGCGTGATTTTTGCCATCGAGTTCTATATCATCGGCCTGCCCATGGCTATCGCTTTTGGTATGTTTGTGGGCCTGTTGAACATGGTTCCCTATCTGCAGCTCGTCTCCATCCCTATTGCCGCTTTCCTGTGCCTGGTGGCCACGGCTGCAACGGGCGGCAGTTTCTGGGTGATGTTCGGTTGGGTCATCCTGGCCTATATCATCTGCCAGGTCATTCAGGACATGGTGCTCATTCCTACCATCATGAAGTCACAGATGGGCTTGAATCCTGCCATCATCTTCCTCTCGCTGTCGTTGTGGGTCTATGTGTTGGGCTTCATCGGCTTGATTATCGGCTTGCCGTTGACGACGCTCATCATCTCTTATTATTGCGAGTATGTGCTGCATCAGCCCAACCCCTTGCATAAGAACAAGAAAAAGAAAACCGACAGCAATAACGCGCCGTTAGCTTTGACCTCTTCCTTTGTCAGCCAGTATCGCAACGCGCACGATAAAGACTGACCGGGAATGAACCGCAAGTCTAAGGTCTGAAGTCTGCAAATGGACAAGACTTTAATCGTTATCACAGGCCCCACTGGTGTGGGCAAGACCGCGGCAGCCATCAAGCTGGCGCAGCAACTGCATTGCGACATTATCAACGCCGATTCCCGACAGATTTATCGAGACATTCCCATCTGTACCGCTGCTCCCACGCCCGAAGAACTGGCGGCTGCAAGGCACCATTTTGTGGCATTCAAGGATTTGGAGGAGACTTACAGCGCCGCCCAGTTCGAGGCCGATGTGCTGGCGCTGCTGCCCTCGTTGTGGCAGCAGGGCGACTATGCCGTGATGTGCGGCGGGTCGATGCTTTATGTTGATGCCGTGTGCCGTGGTATTGACCAGTTGCCTGACATCAGCCACGAGGTGCGTGCTGCCGTCAAGGAGAAGCTGCACAATCAGGGCTTGGAAAGCCTTGTGGCGGAATTGGAGCTGCTTGACCCGCAATATGCCGCAACGGTGGACCGTCGCAACACCAGCCGTGTGTGTCATGCCGTGGAAATCTGCCGTCAAGCGGGAGTGCCTTATTCCACACTGCGTACCGGAACGGCCAAGCAGCGCGACTTCAACATCATCAAGCTGGCGCTCAATATTGAGCGTGAGGAGTTATTCAACCGCATCAACGCCCGCGTGGACCGCATGATCGAGGCCGGACTGGAACAGGAGGCTCGTTCGGTCTATCACCTGCGCCATCTTAACTCGCTCAACACTGTGGGCATGAAGGAGATGTTTGCTGTCTTTGACGGCACGATGGACCGTCACACCGCCATCGAGCGGATGAAGAAGAACACCCGTGTCTATGCCAAAAAGCAACTCACCTGGTACCGTCGTGACCCTGACATCACCTGGTGCAGCCCTCAAGATGCCGTCACCACGGCAATCAATTTCCTCACTTGAAAATCAGTTGTCAACTAACAATAACACGGAGCGGGATTTCCTGCTCCGTGTCCATTATTCGTTATTGTCGATGCCTTAACAGAGGATAAGACTGATCAGTGCGTTGACATCGGCAATGTTGACCTCGCCGTCCTCGTTGATGTCGCCCGAGGGAGCCGTGTTGCCTGAAAGAATCATGTCGATGATGGCGTTGACATCGGCGATGTTCACCTCACCATCTTTGTTGACATCACCGACAGCCGATGAATCGTTGTAACGCAGGGTAAAGTCATCGACATAGGTCGCTGCCGTGCTGCCGCCGGTCATTGACACGCGGAACAGCGCACCGTCACAGGCCTGCAGATTGAGTTGCCAGATGACCTGGGTGACACTGGCACCGGGAACCACAGCGGCTTGTTCGCCTTCGATTGTCGGTGCTTTGACCCATGTTTCAGCATTGTCCACCGAGTATTCCAAGGTGTATTTGGCATCGGCCGTCGCATTGTTGAAGAATACTGCCGACGCCATCATGAATCGGTGATGCAGAGGCTCGATGCTGTAGAATGTGCTCGGTTTCTTCATCATGATTGAGTTGACGCCATTGCATTTGCCCTCACCGGGAGCGCGCACGCCACTCTTGTTGAAGTTCCACTTGGTGAATCGGCCTTGTACATTGGTTTGACTGGTCGAGCTGTTGGCTGTCATTGTCTCAAAATCCTCGACAAGCTCATCAGTCTTGGGGAAGACGAAGATGACTGAGATGCCGCCGCCCTCGTCGGTCTCAAGCCAACCGGACTCTGGCGTGAACATGCGGCCGCTCTCATCAAGCACCATCAGCTCATATCGTCCCCATTCTCCGGGAGCTGTCATCTGCATTGAGTAGGTGGTCGTTGCATCCAGGGGGATGGATATCTCCATCGGTTCGCTGGTTGCCACTTCCACACCGTCTTTCACCAGCGACAAATGGATGCGGCCTTTGGATTCCGGGCCACCGCTTTGACCTCCTGGAGGGCCCCAACCCATGGTGTGGGTGAGGGTCACATCCACATTAAAGGGCTCGTTGACATAGATGCTCTGATCTGCGGTCATAGATACCAGATCATACTTCTCGGCCAAGCAACAATCCAACAGATAGACCATGTCGCTGGTCAAAAGCATTGAGCAATACAGGTCGTTGCCGTAGTCATCACAAACCCATGAATCGTAGTTCCCGTCTTTGTGTGTCGAATAGGCTATCTTGACAGCATATTCGCCGTTAGGCAGAGAGGCGTCAGGAATGAAACTGATTTCGGGAGAGGGTTGTCCCCAGCCACTGAGGTAAACTTTATGGCTGAACCGTTGAGTCTGCTTTACCACACCGTTCTGGTCAACGATACGCAGCTCCATGGGAATAGTGTCGTAGACCGCGGGCCAGTAGCCCATGTTCTCAACGCCGGCAGAGTCCACCAGGTTGCCTTCGGCATAGACATCAGACAGTTTCACTCTTGCCCAGCTGCCACGAGGCACACTGTACATGTCGGGGTGCATGATGCCACGCACATAGAGGACTCCAGGCACGATATCGGCCTCGTGGGCGGGGACGATACCAAAGATGCAGTCTTGTCCATATTTGAAATTATATCCAGAGCCTGGTGCCAGCATCGAAACCATGAAATAGCCGTCGGACGATCCACCCCATCCCCAGTTGACATGGAAATAGCCTCTTTCATCAATTCCATCCAGCACGAAGGCGTGACCTCCCAGAGAACCCTGCGTGTAAGAATAACCGCAATAAAGGACTGGGCGTCCCGCACTGATCTCATCGACAAGGAACTGGTCCCACTCGTCGGCATTATACAGGTCGCGTTGGAGCAGGTAATGCCTGTCACTGTATCCGAAATATTGAGTCAGTGCCGAGAGCACAGCGGTCTCTTGGGCACCGCTCGAACTGCCGTAATTCATTTCAATTGAGATGCCCGCATCGCTCATCAGTTTGGCAACAGCATCACAAGACTCCTGACTGCTGTTCATATCATAGGTGTCCAACATCAGGTCCCATTGATAAAACGATTGGCTGAAATCGGCGCTGAGCTCCACAGGGTCAGTATCGTTCACTACGCAGTAATAAGAGTGGCTGCCAGTGCCCTGCAGGGGCCATTCATGGTAATTCATGATTTGGGCCATTGCCGTGGCCACACATCCGGTCACAGCACGCGCTTCACCAAAGTTGTAAGTGGGGCACATATTATTGTATGGCGCACCTTGGTCCCATTTGGTGGTCATCAAGGGCGCTACAGGGTTAGCACGCTGGAGAGGTTGATGAACAGGCATCCCGCGGTGTGACTGCAGGAAGGCTATTTCACGGCTCATCTCGGCTATCCAGTCCTGCATGGGCAGAGGGATATCGCTGGAAGTGAACTCACCCTGGGTGCCGTATCCCAGCACCTGTGGCAACTCGTCGTCACCGGCGACGATGACAAAACCACTATTCCCACCGCGGTTATAGATGTAAAAGCGGTCTTTTTCAGCAGTATAGGCAAGCTGGGGTGCTAATCCGCCTAACGGTGCCGAGTATCGGGTGGCATTTTCGGCAAAAAACTTGGCGGCCGTTTTGCGGGCTGCCGACTCGTTGACCTGTTCGGCATGTACACCGCAAACAGTTATCATCGTGATAACTAAAAGGAGCAATCGTTTCATATTCAATTTCTTTTGTTGAGTGGCGCAAAGATAGTGCAAGCCGAACACAATGGCAAGAAAAATATCATTTTCTTGCCATTGTGTTGCGTCGCTTGTCAGTCAAGCAATTGGGCAATGGTGGCTTGGACACGGCGTGCTGTAGTGTAATCCAAAGCGGCCTCGTTGGCGCCAGGACGACCCATATAGAGGTTGGGATTGACATATTGCATCGCGCTGGGTTGGGATTCGCGGCCCGAGAAATGGAATTCATGCAGACCTGTTATCTCGCACAGCAGGCGGATGTTCTGCTCGGTCACGCCGCTGCCCGCCATCAGGATGATGCGGCCTGCCGCCTGGCTGTTGGGCCGGGCGAGCAGTTCCGCACCCTGGATGGCCTTGGGCTGTTGGCCCGAGGTGAGGATGCGGTCAAAGCCGAGACTGATAATGGTTTCCAACGCTTGCTCGGGGTCGGCAGCACGGTCAAAGGCACGGTGGCAGGTCACACTCATCCCTTTGGCGCATTCCATGAGGTAGCGGTTCTTTTCGACATCGACAGTGCCGTCGGCATTCAGGCAACCGAACACCACACCGTCGACGCCCAACTCGCGGCAAGCGGCGATGTCTGCCGCCATGCGTTCAATCTCCAGGTCAGAATACAGGAAATCCCCGCCGCGAGGGCGGATGATGACATGCAGCCTCGTTGTTGTGAGCTCTCGTCGCGCCACTTTGATTTCGCCATAACTGGGTGTCGTTCCACCCTCGGGGATGCCGGCGCACAACTCCACGCGGTCGGCTCCTCCTTGCTGTGCTGCCAGGCATGACTCCACGCCATTGGCACACACTTCCACCATAAATTCTTCTCGTTTCATATTCTCAATTAAGTTTAGAGTTTAGAGTATGTCTGACACAAAAGAATCATAAACTCTAAACCCTAAACCTTAAATTATTATCTGTCAAGTTTTATCGCAAGATAAGGCCAATAAGGGCGTTAATGTCGGCAATGCTCACTTCACCATCACCATTCACATCGGCCGTGTTCAGGAAACTTCCTGTCAGGATGATGTCGATGACTGCATTGACATCGGCGATGTTGACCTCGCCGTCTAGATTCACATCGCCTGTGATATGCTCAATGGGCGGCATGCTGTCGTAGACCAGCTCCATGCCCGGAATCTGAAGGCTGTACTGCTCACCGATGGTGACAGCGTTGTAAGTAAGATAATAATACACCAGGTGTAATGGGAAATTGCCTAAGTCGGTTGCATCGCAGATGTCGCTCACTGGTACATCCAGGCTCACCTCATTGCCGGCATCGCTGATGGCGTACTCCACTGTGGAGCGATCGCCGTAGGCTGTCTCGACAAGTATCTTGACCGTTTTGAACTGGATATCGCCAGGTCTGATGCGCAGTCTGAGCGTGTCGGGCAAGCCCCACATTTGCACGGCTTTGGAGATTTTGATATACGGATTGCGTGACGATGCTCCGGTGAAGTCTATCTGCAAGCCGTTACCCAGGGATGTGATTACCTGATTCTTGCCGCCGCTCTGGGTGATTGACCATGTCTCGGGATCGATGGGTGCATTCTCAACAGTGGTTACGCGGGCCTTAGGATTCTCTACCCTCACGAGCAACGAGTCGGCGAGGAGCGGGTGGCTGGAGCCCACGAAGGTCTGTCCGTCGGCAACTGCTGTGATGATGCCCATGTCGTCGACGGTGCAGACGCTCTCATCGGATGAGGTCCAGGCCACCACCGAAGGGTCCACCTTATCCAGTCCATAGCCGCTGATACCGTTGATGTTGATGGCATAAGGGTGAAACTGGTCAATGACCACGCTGTCGCTAACCAACATCCACTGAGCCTCCATGATGGTGACAGGCTGGGTGGCGGTTATGCCGTTATAGTGGGCATACAGGTTACCCGATGCTGGAGTGGAGACGGCGTGGAAGTACCCTTCACTGTCGAAATGACCCACTTCGGGGTCGCAGGAGAAAGTACATCCTTCCAGGTTGCGCGTCTTGAGCACGCCGTACTGGTTGTAGCCCCACACATCAAACGCGGTGGTAGCCGAAATCGACAGGTTAAAGCAGCGAGGCTCAAAGCTGATGATGCCGATTCCATCGTCCTCGGGGGCTGTCGAGACAATTAGACAGCCATTGCCCACGGCACGCACGGGGCCATCGCTGGGATGGTTCAGCACCTCGTCGTTGGCAAGAATGCAGGAGGAGCCGCCGCCATCGAGGTTCACTGCGTTGTAGGCACCCAATGCTTCAAAGATGCCGTACATTTCCTTGAGGGTCACGCCCACCGAAGTCATGTGGCGTCCATCAACCACGACAAAATAGAGGCGGGTGCTGTCGGCGTTAAAGCCGATGGCGGTGCGTGGATGGCGCTCTGCCCAGTCTTCTTTGAACTGCCCGTTCTGCATGATGATGTGGTTGCTGCCGCCGATGAGCTGATGGATGTTCACATCTTGGGGGCCGTTGTTGAGGGTAAACCTGAAGCTGATGTCCAGCTCGTCGCCCACAGCCATCCACTCAGTCTGGTTGGCATAAGTGCCTTTGAGCCACAGGATGGCCTTTCCGTCGGGAATCGTAGTCGAGCCTTGGGCATCAAAGATGTCTTCAATAACGCAATGCTCCAGGCCGTTAGCCCGCCAACTGAATGCACCTTCAGCGGGGCGCAGCAGTACCATCTTACCCGAACTGGAGCCGTCGTAGGTCACGGGTCCGTAGCTGCGGGTAAAGAGGAAGGACTGGTTGGCTGCGATATTCTCGTAGGCATATCGCATGCGGTTCACCAGGTTGAGAGCAAAGGAGTGTTCGCCACTGATTACCTGCCCTGTGAAAGTCAGGCGGTCCATGAAGGGGCGGTTATTCTCGTCGAGTATGAAACAGGCGCGGTTGTGACCGCTGAGCACCAACTCGTCGTTGCGTACCTGGCCGCTCAGTGGGAGTCCCACCTCGTTAGTGGGGGAGGTCATAAAGAAATCGCCATTGAGGGCCGCCACCACTTCGTGTCCCGGCTGTGTGTTGCGTGTCGCCATATTGACGGGAGTCTCGCAAGCCACCGCTTTCTCGCCGCCCAGGCATGTCTCCATGACGATGTAAGGATTGGTCAAGTCCATCTCGACCACACTGACCTTGAGGGGCAGTTCAGGGATGTCAAATTTGGCTGCGGTTACGCCTGGTCCGACCAGGTGCGGAAAGATGAGGGTGTCCACATCGTATGCCTTGTCGCCAATCACCCATTGGTCACGAGCTGTACCGGTGAGACAAGCGAGGGATAAGGCGACGAGGCATAGGAGGTGTTGATGAGACCGTGTCATGACCCAAGAATTATGGCGATGACGGCGTTGACATCGGCGATGTTGACCTCACCGTCAGAATTGACATCTCCTGAAGCAGATGTCTGGCCAGACAGAATCATATCAATCAAGGCGTTAACATCGGCGATGTTGACTTCGCCGTCACCGTTTACATCACCGGGGTTGCCGGAAGGGGGTGTGCCGCCCGCGTCCACATTTCGGCCGATTTTGTAGATGGCCATACCGTTATAGGCTTTGAAGGTGAAGAGGGTTACCTCCTCGTAGCCTTCATCATCAACGCCATAGTCCACGGCAAAGCAGTGTACGCGCAAACCGCTGTCGTTCACTTTGCCCAGACTGTCGGCGGGAACCGTCCAGTACTTTGTCATGCCGCCGAGTGACATGCCTTCGCCCAGCTCGCAGATGTTGGCTTGGCAGCCGTGTCCGTTACCGTTCATGTCGGCATTGACATAAACGAGGAAATTGCGGTCTTCCAGTTTGAACTCGATACAGCCGTTAGGTTGGGACTGGGGCCATAATGTGGGATCAGTGTCCTCAAACGAGTCGATGACTGAACCAGAGAAATCGTAAATTACCGGCGCGGTGTCAAAGCAGTCAATATAGAACATTTCGCCACTGTAGCGTGAATCCTCGTCGGCGCCTTCGATCATCTTGATTACGGGAGCCAGCGAGAAACCTGTCTTGGTTTCGGGGTAGAAGTTGATGACATCCATGTAGGGGTCGCCGTCAAAACCGCCTTCCCAATCACCGCCCTGGTCGGCATGCATGCGGTACAGGGTGGGGAAGCCGGGGTCGGCTGTCGAGCCCGAGACGGTCATGATGTTACACTCGGCCTGTTCACGCGTGATGTCTCCGATGACATCAAGGTAGTCGGTGCGCTGAGGTGCGTCGCCCTTGTCCATCTCCACGACAAGGGTCAGCTCGCCTGTCTCGGTATTGACCAGATAGACTGGTACATACTGCTGAGCTGTGCTGGTCATCGGTGCCACCCAGATGTGGTGGAAGCTGTCCCTGCCGATGCTGGCAACACCCAGGAAGCGTCCGTAGGGGGCGCCGTTGAGTGTCAGGGGCAGGTCTTCGAGTTGGCTGCCGTCCTCTGCCGAGAAGCGGTGGATGATGGACTGCGAGATGGTGTCGGTGCCGATGATGACGGCGCGTTCCTCGCTGCGTGACACATAGATGATGCCCTGGTCCATCGTCGCCGTGCGGGCGCGTTGGTTACAGATGGCGTTGCTGGTGTAGGCCGTGCCGCTGTGCACGCGGTCAAAAATCCACTTGTTGACGATTTTGATGCCGTTAACCTCGGGATAGGTTTGGCCGTCGGTGATTGCCCATGCGCTGATTGTCGCGGTGAGCAGGGTGATGAAGAGTAGTAAAGCTTTTTTCATTGTTATGATTATATTTGGTGATTTCGGTCTTATATCAAAGTTGCGGATTGACGCGGATGTGGTCTTCATGCACTCCGTTCAATCCGCAACCATGAGTTATCTGTCCCCCTTTGTCGGGGTGCGGTTTTAGTTGTTCAGGATGATGGCTATCAGGGCGTTGATATCGGCGATGTTGACCTCACCGTCCTCGTTGACATCACCTGACGCTGATGAGTTGCCCGAGAGAATCATGTCGATGGCTGCGTTGACATCGGCGATGTTGACCTCACCGTCACCGTTCACATCACCCTTGATGCCGGGACCGGGCTCGTCGCCAGTCACGCCAGTACCGATTTTGTACACGGCCATGCCGTTGTAGCACTTGAAGATGAAGAGGGTGATTTCCTCGTTGCCCTCATCGTCGGTGCCATATTCAACATTCATGCTCTCAACGCGGGTGCCACCGTCACTGACAGCGCCGAGCTCGTCAGGCACCATCCAGTAGCGCTGCATTCCGCCGAG
>JAFZSS010000232.1 GCA_017619255.1 Muribaculaceae bacterium | reverse complement strand
GTTGGGATTCCCACTTTCCACGGCAAGGCTTGTCAGGCCAGTGCAAGCAGAGAAAGCCCCATCGCCGTTGAAAGTGACGGAATTAGAAATGGTCATGCTTGTTAGGCCATAGCAGTCAAAAAACGCAAACCTGCCGATGGTTGTGACTGTGTTGGGGATGGTGATGCTGGTCAATTCCCTGTCGTACTGGAACGCACTTGGGCCGATGGCAGTGACAGTGTAAGTGGTGCCGTTATAGGTAACGGTGGCGGGGATGGTAACGCTCGTCAGGCTGTAGTACTCGGTGGGTGGAGTTGTGACTTCGACAGCGTTTTCACCATCAATATAGTTATAATACAAGCCGTCGACCTGGAAGTCATAGTGGGTAGCATAGGCACCGAGGGCAGTAGCTGGCATCAGCAGCGCCAACACCAACAGTGTGGAAGTAATCAAGCTTTTCATTTTCCTTTATAGTTTTCGTGTTATTAATATTTGTCGCAAAAATATGTAAAATGATGCAGATAAACAAACCTTTCAGCCACCAATTACCATCGAATGACTATTTTATTTTATAATTACCTGTAAATCAGCTTATTTACATCCATGAAATGACCTACGAATGCTTGCGTTTTTTGGTGTTAATTCAAATCATCAGGAGTAACTTTGCAGACGAGAGTTTATCCGTTTTTATCAACCTAAAAATTTACTGATATGAAACGATCTTGGATAATTAGCACGTTGGCAGTCGTGGCGTTCCTGACCACCCTCCTGGCTCTTACCAGCCATGCCAACCATCACAATGCTGCAGCGCAGCCAGCGAACAAGGAGGCCACCTCTTCCCAGGGTAAGATGAGTGGCAAAAAAAATGATTCCCGAAAGGAATTCAAACTGGCCGAGTCCCAACGCAAGATGAGTGACAATAACAATGTTTTTGCCTGCAACCTGTTCCGCACTATCTACAAGAAGAAAAAGGGCAATAGCAGTATCATCGTGTCGCCCATCAGCGTGAGCTACCTGCTGGGAATGCTTAACGAGGGTGCCGACGGCCAAACCCGCCAGCAGATCACCGATGTACTTGGACTGGGCGCTTCGGTTGAGGAGATCAACGAGTACTTCAAGAAGATGATCGATGAAGCCCCTTATGTGGACACGACGGTAACGGTAAAAACCGCCAACTGCATTAACTTCATCTCGGGATATAAGCTCATCCCGCAGTATCGGGCCGACATGCAAAACTATTACAATGCTCAGGTGGGCTCGATTGGCTCCAATTCAGGCGACATCGTGGAGAAAATCAACAACTGGTGCAAGACCCATACCGATGGCATGATACCGGAACTCATAAAAAAAGAAGAACTCAACCCCAATCATGTCATGTATCTGCTGAACGCCATCTGTTTCAAGGCCCCGTGGACCAAGAAATTTGACCCAGAGGAAACCCGTAACATGAACTTCACAAAACGGGGTGGCAAAACCGTGAAGCGCAAGATGATGCACCACAAGATTGAGGCCGCCTACGGCAAGAACGACCTGTGCGAAATGTTGCGCCTGCCTTACGGCCATGAAAGCTATTCCATGTATATACTGCTTCCCCGCAAGGGTAAGACCGTGGATGACATCATCCGAAGTCTTTCGGCAGAAAAACTGGAACAGCAGCGTCAGCGCAACATGACTTTTTGTGAAGTCGATATCCTTTTGCCGCGTTTCACAACTGAAAGCGAGTCCTCCCTTGTGAATGTACTCTCGGCAATGGGCATGCCACGGGCATTCGGCATGGGTGCTGAGTTCCCCAATATGGTCCAAGGTCACAAAGACGATCTTTATGTGTCAATGATGAAGCAAAGGGCTAAAATCGAAGTCGTAGAGGAGGGAACCAAAGCCGCTGCTGTCACAATTGCTGAAGTGACTTGTTGTGCAGCATCATTGAACCCCAAAAAGCCAAGGAGTGTGAAGTTCCACGCCACGCGCCCCTTTGTCTATTACATCATCGAAAGTAACTCTGGCGCAATCTTCTTCATGGGCACCTATAGCGGCGACTAACGACCGACATCCATCGTCACAACACTTCGTCACAGCAGATGCCCAATGACCGAAACCAATGCCCCCACGATAGTTTAGACAAAAAGTGAGACGCAACTGACTGATATCTCAGCGATTGCGTCTCCTTTAAGTGATTCCAATATAACTTGATTTCTTCATCAACAATACCCCTCTATCTTCCAGACTTTTACAACATGGCTGAGGTGTAAGCTTCTGTTAGCAGGTGTAATCAACCTTAGAATTCGATTGTCAAAAATGACAACCGTTTTACGCACCTGGTACTGCATCCAATAGTTTGAGGAAGTAGAGAAATATCATACTACACAGAGAATGA
This sequence comes from Muribaculaceae bacterium, assembly GCA_017619255.1. Taxonomy (GTDB): domain Bacteria; phylum Bacteroidota; class Bacteroidia; order Bacteroidales; family Muribaculaceae; genus Sodaliphilus. Next base: position 614 of record JAFZSS010000232.1, on the reverse strand, counting down.
TGTTATTTATTGTATGAGTATCAAGAGGTTGTCGACGAGGGTGGCACCGGTCCGCCCAAAATTTCGGCAAAACTTATTGCCGCTATCATATAAATAATGATGTATGCAGTTGCTCATATTTTTGAGTTTGGAAGAAGAAATAACACTTAGCTCCATGGCGTTTCGGCGTGTTTTTTTTGAGCTTTCAACCGTAAAAAATACGCTATTTTTTGAGGTAATCTGCCTCTCCAAAAAACGAATGACCCTCAAATGACTATTTTATTTTTCAAGTAATTGAATATCAATATATTACCATCTAAAGAATGACCTTTAAATGCAAGCCATTTTCGGTAAATCCATTGTATTTTTGCAAGTGAGGATTAGCCCGTTTTCATCGCACCACACCTTTAGATTTTTTGCTCTAAAGAATTCAAAAGTTGGTAATGAAATTGACTCATCATTCAGCACGGTCTAATCTCACAAGTAACATTGTTTAATCTTTTAAATAGTAACGATTATGGCAACACAAATTAATTTATCATCGCGCGAATGGTGCGATCTTGTATTTGAAGGGAAAAACAAGGACTTCGGTGCATATGTAATCCGTACCAGCTCGCCCCAGCGTCACAACAAGG
>JAFZSS010000231.1 GCA_017619255.1 Muribaculaceae bacterium | reverse complement strand
AGTGCGCTATAGCGATGAGGAACTGCAAGAATTCAAAGAACTCATCGAGGCTAAGATAGAACAAGCTAAGGAGAGCTACGAGCGTTTGACCGATGTCATCAAGGTTGACGAGTCTAATCCCACCTTCAAGATGATTGAGGAGGGCGCCTCCACGTTGCAGAAGGAGGAGTCGAGCCGCCATGCCCAGCGTCAGCTGGATTTTATCCGCAAATTGCAGGCGGCGCTCGTGCGCATCGAGAACAAGACCTACGGCGTGTGCCGCATCACCGGCCAGCTCATCCCCAAGGAGCGCCTGCTCGCCGTGCCCCACGCCACCCTGTCCATCGAAGGCAAGGAAATCGAGGCCAAACGCAAAAAGAACTCCTGACGACTGTCCGTCCGCATGAAACTGTCTAACGGCAAACTGGCAGCGCTCATCATTGCGCTGGTTATCGTCATCGACCAAGCCGTGAAGATTTGGGTCAAGACCCATTTCTACTATGGCGAGGAGATGCAGATTACCTCTTGGTTCAGGCTGTTGTTCATCGAGAACAACGGCATGGCTTTCGGTATGGAACTGGGCAGCAAATTGCTGCTCACGCTGTTCCGCATCATCGCCTCGGCAGCTTTTATCTACTACCTGTGGCGGATGCGCAACCGCACCGATGTACCCAAAGGATATGTCGCCTGTATTGCCTTGATTACCGCCGGAGCCTTGGGCAATGTCATCGACTGCATTGCCTATGGCCTGATCTTCAACAATCCCATGCCGCCCCAGGTGGCCCAGCTGTTCCCTCCCGATGGCGGCTATGCCACCATCTTCAACGGCAGGGTTGTCGATATGCTCTATTTCCCGTTGTGTGAATGGGACTGGCCCCAATGGATGCCTATGATCGGCGGAAACCACTTTGTGTTTTTCCAGCCCATCTTCAACATTGCCGACGCATCGCTCAGCGTGAGCGTCATCGTGCTCATCCTGTTCTATGCCAGCTACCTGGCCAAGTCAACGCCACAAGAAAAGGCAGAGAGCTCCGAGATTTCCGAGAACTCTGAGAGCTCTGAGAACTCCGAGAACCCCGAGAGCTCTAAGAACTCTGAGAGCCCCGAGTCAATAGAATAACATCATGCGCCACCTCACACTCCACACATTATTGCCACTGGTGCTGGCCTTGTCGCTGATTTCCTGCGACAAGACGCCTCACGGCGTGTTGAGTGTGAACGATATGGCCGACCTCATCGCAGACCTGCAACTGGCCGAGGCCTATATCGAGACTCACAGTGCAGACTATGACACCGACTCCAGCAAACTGGTCCTCAAGCAGTCTGTCTTCAAGAAACACGGCATCACCGCACGGGATTACGACTCGTCGCTGGTCTGGTATGCCCACAACATGGAAGACTACACCAAGGCTCACGACAAGGCCGTGGGCATCCTGCAGAAACGCTACGATAAAATCAAGACCGGCGACAACAGCATGCCTGAAGAAATGATTGCCGGCCCTGGCGACTTGCAGGGTATGCCCTCCCATAATGCACAGCCCAGAGGCCCAGCACCTGTCAAGCGCATGAAGAAACTCAGCACCGACGCTGCCAGCGATACCACCGACCTGTGGCAAGGCCCCCGCAGCTATATGCTCACCCAGGGCGCACAACGAGGGTTCATCACCTTTGACATCCAGCCTGATGCCAATAAACAGCGGGGCGACCGCTATCAACTGGCATACAAACTCTCCCGTGGAGGCAACGAGTTCAAGGTGAGCCTGAATGTGGATTACACCGATGGCGGCACGGCCCAAATCACTCGAGGCACCAACAGCGACGGCTGGGTCACCATCGATGTCCAAAGCGACACAGCACGCCAAGTGCGCCGCATCTATGGCTACTTGAGTTATGACATGAAGCGCGGGCACACGGCCTATGTGGACAGCCTCACACTCATGCGCACCCACTTTAACAAGAGCAACTACGGTTTCATCCACGCCCAACGGCTCTTTGAGCGCCAGACCAAATAACACACCTTGATGCTTCAGGCCATGAACAACCTGTACCTGCAACTTTTTCTCACCTTCTGCAAAATCGGCGCTTTCACCTTTGGCGGCGGCTGGGCGATGATCAGCATCATCCAGCGTGAGATTGTCGAACGCCACAAGTGGATTGAAGAGAAAGAGTTCCTTGACCTGCTTGCCGTGGCACAGTCCATGCCAGGCATTCTGGCAGTGAACATCAGCGTGGTCGTCGGTGACAGGCTACGGGGAGTGAAAGGCAGCATCTGCGCTGCTATCGGCACCATCCTGCCGTCGTTTCTCATGATACTGGCCATTGCCATCTTCCTCACCCCCGACACCATCAAGAACAACGCTGTAGTGGCCCGCATCTTCAAGGGCATACGCCCTGCTGTGGTCGCACTCATTATCGCCCCTGTGCTCACCACGGCCAAGAGTGCTGGCATCAACTGGAAAACCGTTATCATTCCCGTTGCCGTGGCCCTACTTATCTACAGCAAGATACCCTATATCTCCAACCCCATCCTCTATATCATCCTGGGAGCCATCGGAGGGTACATTTATTATATGCACAGCCTGATAACAGGCGGCGGAAAGGAGGTCACCGATGCTTAATGATTACCTGAAACTCATCTGGGCCTACCTGAAGATCGGGTTGTTCGGCTTCGGAGGCGGCTATGCCATGCTCTCACTCATCCAGCGCGAAGTGGTGGATTCGGGATGGATTTCCAGCCAGATGTTCACCGACATTGTCGCCATCTCGCAGATGACTCCTGGCCCTATCGGCATCAATAGCGCCACCTACATCGGCTATGTGGTCACCGGCAGTGTGCTCGGTTCTATCGTGACAACGCTCACCGTAGTGCTGCCACCGTTCATCCTGACACTCATCGCTGCACACTACATCGAGCGGCATCGACAGAGCCCCTTCATCAAGGGTGCCTTCATGGGGTTGCGCCCCGTCGTTGTCGGTCTTATTGCCTCGGCGGCCTTGTTGCTGATGAACAGCGAGAACTTTGGCTACCTCACCGGCGAGCGCCTGATCACCATCGCCATCTGCGCCGCATCGTTCTGCATCGTCTATTTCACACGGGTGCACCCTATCCTCGTCATTATCCTCGCTGGCATCACCGGTTTCCTTGTCTTCTAAAAAACAATTCCCTTGCAGCCCGTCTGAGCCACAAAGGAATGTATGAATTAAGAGCCTTAAATACCTAAAGGTCAAGGACTAATGGCCATCAACTCAACAGCCAGTTGATAAGCATTGTCAGATCTGTGATGTCCACCAAACCATCACCATTGACATCACGGGGGTCATTCGGCCCTGCGGACGAGTTACCGGATTCCAGTAACATATTAATCAAGAGTGTCACATCAGTGATATCAATCTTACCGCTTCCATCCACATCACCAACTATGAAATCATCTGCTACTTCAGCAATATAGACAGCATTCACGCCTTTAAGGTCGGCAGCGTCCAGGTTCAACCACGCGGTGTTGGCGGCCATGTAAGAGCCAGGCTGCTGCGGGAAAAAGCCGATGCGTCCCTTTTCATCCACACCCAGGGCTAAACCCTTTTCGGTAGCCAAAGTGGCTTGCTCGGGGATGTAGTCTTTCATGGCTGTCGTGTCAGTGAAACTGCAATGGTTCTGGAACACACTGAAGTAGTTGCCCAGCAGCAAGTCACTTGCGATAGGCATCGTCTTGCGGTTTGCGATAGCACCCACGGGAATCAGCTTGTTGCCGCTCATGTAGGGCGACGCACACTTTAACAGCACCGGCGTGGCGGCGGGAATCACCTCACCCTGACCGCACAACTTTGAAGGAACGGCATAGTAGTTCTGGTCCTCACCCATTTCAATCTCACGCACGGTATAAGCGCCTTCAACACCACTGCCGTCGGGTATCAACACCGGAAAGTCGCAGCATAAGCTGGCCCAGTAGTAGCCGTCGGCATCACAAAAATGAACATCAGCGGGACGGATACCCAAATAGGAAGTATCTATCGAACCTTCATTCACCGGCTCTATCCACCAGTGGGATTCAGGCTTATTTGTACCGCTGCCCGCCGTCATGCCGAAACCGCAATCACGGAAATAACACGGAAATGGGACACCCGGATGATTGACAGGGTCAGGGATATACTGCGTGTAGGCCACATATGTCGGCAGGCCATGCTGCATCACGGGTGCAGGCAGGATATCCAGCCACAAGGTTGTCAACGAATGGGTGTCAACACCCTGCGCATACAGACCCACATGAATCGTGTCGGGGATAAAAATGATTGAACCCGGATCATTGACCTGGGCAGAATCCTTCTGCATCAACGCACATGGCCAGAAAGCATCTGGACCGGTCTTCTTCTCAAAATGAGTCCCGCGAATACAGATGTAACTGTCCGATCCCACATTATGGACACGGTAAAAACCGGGACCCACATACTGGGCCGACATTATAAGAGCCACAAAGGCGGCAAGCAGCAAGATGGTAGTTTTTTTCATATTGTTTTGAGGTTAAAAACCAACCTATTACAGGCACTTTTTCACTGTGCAAGCGGGCAAAGATAAATACAAAATTCTTTACCATCCAAAAAAAATGTAAAAAATCCATAAAAAAGCCCCTATTTCGGTACCTTTTCAACTAAAACAACACAGAAATCAAACCCTAAACGCACAAAACCTAAACCATCACTTTAAACTTTTGAGGTCGTCCCATGAGAATTTGGCTTGCATCATTGCTCGGCTTGCACTTCTTTCCCGGTGGGACTTGTGGCCCTTGGGCAAGATAGGCGGCGCCTCGGGATAAAAAAACAAAAATCTTTTTTTGTTTTGTTCTCCGCTCGGCTTGCACTATCTTTGTCTTCCTGAACCAAAACCCGAAAAGTCATGAACAGCCGTTTGACATTCGCCGTTACCACTATTCTTGCCCTGTGGTGCACCCTGTCCCACGCTGATGCGTGGATCCGCATCAATCAACTGGGTTACCTACCCGATGCGACCAAGGTCGCCGTGCTCATCAGCCAGGAGGAGACCGAGGTCACCGCCTTTGAACTCGTGGATGCCTACTCCGGCAAGACGGCCTACCGCTCCACTGTCACGCGCCCAATGGGGCCGTGGGGGCAGATGCTGTCTACATGGCGGCTGGATTTCAGCGACTTCCACCGCGAGGGCGCCTACCGCATCGTGGCAGGCGGTGCCGAGTCGCCTGTCTTTCCCATCAACGGCAGGGTGTGGGATGGCACTGCCGATTTTGTGCTCAACTACATGCGGCAGCAGCGCTGCGGCTTCAACCCGTTCCAGCGTGACAGTTGCCACACCAAGGACGCTTATGTGCGCTACCACCCTGAAAAAGAGGGGCAACGCATCGATGTGACCGGCGGCTGGCATGATGCCGCCGACCTGCTGCAATACACCACCACAAGCGCCAACGCCATCTATCAGATGATGCTCGCCTGGCAGCAATGTCCTGAGGCTTTCGGCAACCATTACCAGGCAAACGGTCTGAAAGGTGCCAACGGCATTCCCGACATCATCGACGAAATCTACTGGGGACTTACCTGGCTCGACAAGATGAATCCCAGTAAAGGCGAACTCTATAACCAAATCGCCGATGATCGCGACCACATCGGCATGAAACTGCCCAAGGACGACCCTGCAGACTATGGCTGGGGACCTAACAACGGCAGGCCCGTTTATTACATCGACGGCAAGCCGCAGCAGCGCGGCAAATTCATGAATGCGACGATGGGTGCGGCAAGCACGGCGGGCAAATTCGCCAGCGACTTCGCCCTCGGTGCCGAGGTATTAGAGCCTTACTACCCCGAATTTGCCACCAAAATCCGAGCCAAGGCTGCCGGCGCCTATCAAGTGGGTATTGACAAACCCGGCAACACCCAGACGGTGAGTGTCGTGTCGCCATACATCTACGAAGAGGACAACTGGGTCGATGACATGGAACTGGGAGCAGTGGAACTGTACCGAATGACGGGCGACTCCACCTTCTTGACCCAAGCCGTTGAATATGGGCGACGCGAGCCGGTCACACCGTGGATGGGCGCCGACAGCGCGCGCCACTACCAGTGGTACCCGTTCATGAACATGGGGCATGTGCGGCTCGCTCAAGAAGCCACCAACAACCCCAGGCTGCGCGCTGAGTTCATCCGCAACATCAAGGCAGGCATCGAGCGCGTCAAGGCTCGTGCCGAACAGACGGGCAACCCCTTCTTGTGGGGCGTGCCTGGCATCTGGTGCAGCAACAACCTGACGACAGCGATGCTCACCCAGTGCATCCTTTACCGCCAACTGACGGGCGACCGCCAGTTCATCGAGATGGAAGCAGCCCTGCGCGACTGGTTACTGGGCTGTAATCCCTGGGGCACGAGCATGATTGTAGAACTGCCCCGTGGTGGCACCTATCCCCACGCGACGCACAGTAATTTTGTAATGGAGGGCGTGGGCATGCCCACGGGCGGATTAGTGGACGGCCCCGTCTATGCCACCATCTTCAACAGCCTGAAAGGCGTGAACCTGACACAGGACATGCGCAACATCAACGGCAACACCTATGACCTGTTCCAGCCCGGAGATGTGGTCTATCACGACAACACCCACGATTACAGCACCAACGAACCCACGATGGATGGCACCGCCTCGCTGACCTTCCCGTTCTCGTTCTACGAGATGGAGGGCAAGGGTGCCAGCGGCCGTTTCACCTGGGACGAGGATGCCATCGTGCGGGGCGACTCGACCAAAAAGCAGATTTGCCTCGTCTTCACCGCCGACGACCGTGCCGACGGTGCCAATCGCATCATCACGACACTAAAGAAAAACAACATCAAAGGGGCATTCTTCTTCACCGGGCGCTTCTTTGAACTCTACCCTGACATAATGGAGCGCCTCATCGACGACGGCCACTACGTCGGCAGCCACAGCTACGGGCATCTGGTCTATTGCTCGTGGGAGAACCGCGACTCGTTGCTGGTGACCAAGAAAGAATTCCGAGACGACATCCTCAAGAGCTTTGAGGTGCTGGGCCGCTACGGCATCACGCCGCAACAGGCGCCCTACATGATCCCGCCCTATGAATGGCACAACGCCACCGTGGCTTCATGGGCTCGCGAGATGGGCATCCAACTGGTCAACCTCACTCCAGGCACCCTCAGCTGCATGGATTACACCTATCCCGGCATCACCGGCGGCAACCCCTACCGCGACAACCGCTGGCTGTGGGACCACATCATGCGCTGCGAGCGGGAAAAGACGCTCAACGGTCACCTGCTGATGATACACTTCGGCACCGACGAGCGCAGAACGGAAAAGTTCTACAACCGCCTGCCCGACCTCATCAAGACGTTAAAGAAGAAAGGCTACACCTTTGTCCCCCTCAACGACATGATTGAGAACAAGTAAATAGAAAGAAGTACAATAGTTTCGGCCTATTTTTCAAACAACTGCAATGTTATAGTTGCAGCATAGCCAATAGCTGGCCTTCATGCTTTGGCTTCAGGTGATTTCTTATGTTCCGGTTGTGATTTTTGTTCGGCAGATGCTATGGCAGCAGATTCTGGCTCGGCTTCGATCGTGGTGGGCTCAACGGGGACGGATTGAGGCATTGTTTTTGGAGGGCGGGGCTTGCTGACCTTGTAAGAGATCCACAAGATGAGAACGCAAGCAATGACACAGGGCACGGTTAAGACGACAAATCCCATTGCTTCGTCCTGCATCCCGGCAGGAAACATGTGGATACTGAAATCAACAAACAGCAATATCACAAAGGACAGAACAGCACAGGTTAAGGTTGACACCAAGCGCCACACGGTACCCCAAATGCCGTAGCTAAAGAGTTGCCGATAAGTGACATAGAGCATCGCAACGCTCAAGACAAACACAAACCACCCCATCTTGGTGATGTCATAGAGCATATTCAGGAACAGGAATATTACAGCTGAGAACACCTGGATGAAAAAGCCCTGGGGCAATGTGTGACGCGTATTGCGCGGCGCAAAACGGAAGATGAAGTAAACGGGAATAATCAGATAGGACAAGATAATTATCGACATCAGGTCGGGGTGAGTATTCATCCACTCAAAGGCATTGTCCAGAAACAGCATCTTATCTCCCTGGAAATCAAAATCGTAATTGAATATACCGACGACGGCACCTGTCAAGACATCGACGAGCATTCCTAGCAACGCCACGAGCGCCAGCATCTTGACAGGCGGGAAACTCACCTGCTTCTTGCCGCTGATGTAATCGCTGATGAAGTAGCCCGGGCGCAAAAACAGCTGCACTACCGAGTAGAGCAGTGAGCGGTTGTGCAGTCCCCACACCTCGCCGATGCTCTGGATCACGCTTTTCCAAGTGATGGGACCCACATTCTGCTTTTGGGAACACATGGGGCAGAAATTGCCCACATATTCGTTACCGCAGTTGTTGCAACGGTGGGGCTCCTGACTGCTGTACTTATACTCAAAGGGGTCCAGCTGCCATTGCCTGAATCGATGATATTGTTTCTTAAGGTCCACTAATACTCGATGCAACGGGAGAACGGTTCATCGCTACCTCCCTGTAAATGCCTTTAATCGTCCATTTCTTTGAGCACGCCTTGCTTGTTGTACTTCAACTCAATGCCGTTACCCAATTCCACCTCATAGCCGTAATGCTCCTTGTCAATCTTGAGAATTAAGACACCCGGGAAATTAGCCTGGATGTGAGTCATAATCGGCGCCGGAACTACAGCCACGGGAACTGGGCTAGTCATGGGGCACTCGATCTTGTCCCACTCATCATCGGTGTCAAACTCGACGTGAGTACCGTCGGCAAGAATCACATCATACTTATAACCAGTCAGTTCAAGGTCTTTCTCGGCATAGGTGATTGTCTTTCCAGGAAACGTCTGCTGGATAAACGTCTTAACGGATACGGGCAGTTGCTCGGGAAGGACAGGCCTGTCGCTGCAGCCGGTCATCAATAACATCAAGGTGAATACACCAAACGCAATAAAATTCTTCATAGTTCTGTCGAAATTATATTTGCCACAAAAATACACTTTTCTTATGAATGAAAAAACAAGAAACTGAAAAAAATAACAAAAGAAATCATTGGCATGATATTTGATATTTCAAGAATTGTTGTACCTTTGCCACAAAGACTTTTATTTTACAATAAATATTATCACGAAAATGAAAAGTATTAAAGCATTTTTATTGTTGATTGCCATGTTCGCCATGAGCTTCAACGCCAAGGCTGACCATGACCAAGTAATCACTTTCAACCAGATGCCTCAGGCTGCACAGACTTTTCTGAAACAGTATTTTGCTGACAAGGTGCCTCTGGTTGTAACCATGGACTGGGATGATTACACTATCGTGTATGACAGCGGCGAGAAGGTGGAGTTCGACAAACAAGGCAACTGGAAAGAGATGGACTGCCGCACATCACATGTGCCCTCGGAGTTGATTCCCGAGCAAATCAAGTCACACATCAAGGCCACATTCCCCGGCACAACCATCCTTAAGCTTGACCGCAACCGTCGAGGATATGAGGTAAAGCTTAATAATGGCCTTGAAGTGGAGTACAACCGCGCTTTCCAAGTCATTGACATCGACGATTAATAAAAAGCATTAACAATGAATAAGGGGCGATATTCTTTGCCCCTTATTGTTATTAAAACCTAATCATAATGAATAAGATGTATAAAATATTGTCCATTGGAGCAATCCTGTTCACACTTATTTCCTGTTCAGGTAATAGCAATTCTGACCAGCAGCAAGTCGCTGTGCCCGTGCAGCCTGTTCAAGAACAACCAGTGCAAGCTCCACCCGTTGACAGCATGCAGGCCCAAGCGCAACAAGCAGCACCCGCTGCCGCAACGACCCAGGCTGTACCTGATGCTGTGAACACTTTTGTGAAGCAGTATTTCCCCAATGCAACTATTGTCGGTGTCGAGTTGGACAACGATCATGGCGGCATGGAATATGATATCTATTTGAGCGATGGAACGGAAATCGACTTTGACGCCAACAATCAGTGGGACAAAGTGGACTGCCACACCAAAGCTGTTCCCGCAGCACTCATCCCACAGGCAATTGCCGCGCATGTTAAAAGCAACTATCAGAACATGGCCATCACCAAAATCGACAAGGATTACGGTGGCTATGAGATAGAGCTCGCCAACGGCCTTGATCTGAAATTTGACAATTCTGGCCGCTTCCTGGGCATTGACGATTGAGGGGCACCATCGCATCCGGTTATAGCCCCGCGCTAAGGCGCAAGAAAAAAGGCATCATTGCGGGTGCCTTTTTTGATTTTTCGTGAGCATAGTGGGTAATCCCTGTTACAGGCGATGTTTGAAACAAAGCGCCGGGGCTTTGTGGGCCTCGGCGCTCGTTATTGGCTATTGATTGATGGTAATTATACTCCTGATGGAATACTATACCACATAAAGTTTCATAGTTTCTCCCAACACTCCGGGCAGATGCCAGATGTGAGGGTTGCGCATTGTCTTGCGTTCAAATACGGAAAAGCTTCGTCAGCCGATTTCTCGCCTTCTTTAAAGTCTTGGAAATCAACTTCATCGACGAAAACATCACTGTATCGTCCACAGCAAGGGCATCTTGATGAAACTCTTATCATTGGAGCTCAGGTTTTACTCGTCATCGCGGCGGTCGTCACGGCGGGGACGACGGGGGCCGTTGGGACGGGGACCACGGTTGCCACCCATGGGGCGGTTGCCGCCGTTGGGACGAGGACCACGGTTGCCACCGTTGCCATTGCCACCGGGACGGGGACCACGGTTGCCGCCACCCTGGCGGCGCTCCTCATAACCCTCAGGCTTGTCCTGCAGGGCACGCATCGACAGACGGAACTTGCCGGTCTTCTTGTCAATCTCGATGAGCTTGACAGTGACCTCATCACCCTCATGCAGGCCGCTGGCCTCCATGTTTTCGAGACGCTCCCAGCTGATCTCGCTGATGTGCAGCAAGCCGTCACGGCCGGGCATGAACTCAACGAAGGCACCGAACTCGAGGATGCTGACCACCTTGCCGGTGTAGATCTGACCCTCCTCCGGCACTGCGATGATGGCCTCGATGCGTGCCACGGCAGCCTGGATGCTGTCCTTGTTGGCGGCAGCGATCTCGACGATTCCCTTGCCGTCAATCTCTTCGATACTGATGGTCGTGCCAGTCTCTTCCTGCAAGCCCTGGATAACCTCGCCACCCTTGCCGATAATGGCACCGATGAACTCCTTGTCCACGGTCATGGT
>JAFZSS010000230.1 GCA_017619255.1 Muribaculaceae bacterium | reverse complement strand
CGGCGTGTAGGTCGGGGCCGTCTTGGGGTCATAATAGAAGCCGTGTCCCTCCATATTGGCCTCGGCGAAGACATAGAGGCCGTACTCGTCGCACAGGTCATACCACTGCGGGTCGTCGCTGTAGTGGCAGGTACGCACGGCGTTGATGTTCATGCGTTTCATCTCCTTGATGTCGGCAATCATGCGCTCACGCGACACGACATAGCCGCCATCTGGGTCCATCTCGTGGCGGTTGGCGCCCTTGATGAGAATGGCCTTGCCATTGACCAGCAGTTGGCCGTTCATAATTTCCACGCGGCGGAAACCTATATTGATATGGACTTCCTCGGTTTTTGCCTTTTTGTCGGCAGGGGTGAACCTAGCGACAAGGCTGTAGAGGTTGGGGGTCTCTGCCGTCCATTGATCGGCATTGGGAATAATCCAGCGGTTCTCACCAGCGGGTGTCATTATCACTTCTTGACCACCTCTTTCCAGACGGTAACTCATCGTGCCCTTACCGGTGATGGTGGGGTTAATCATCAGAATGCCGTCCTTCATGTCATCGGTGAGGGTCGCCGTCACGCGCAGGTCATCAATGTGATAGTTCTTGTCACGATAGTAGAGGTAACTCGAACGCGCCACACCCGACAGGCGCCAAAAATCCTGATCTTCGCAGTAAGTGCCGTCACACCAGCGCATCACTTGGAAAGCCAATAAGTTGTCGCCCTCCTTGAGGTATGGCGTGATGTCAAACTCTGCCGCGGTCTTACTGTCCTCGGCATAGCCTGCGAACTGGCCGTTGACCCACAAGTTGATGTTGCTGGTCACGCTGCCGAAGTGGGCGATGACCTGCTTGCCTTTCCAACCTTCAGGCAAGGTAATGTGGCGACGATAGGTGCCCACATGGTTGTCCTGAGCAGGTACACGAGGCGGGTCGTTCTCCCAGTTGCCCCGCCACGGGAACCCGATATTCAGATATATGGGATCGCCGTAGCCGTTCAACTCCCACATTCCAGGTACGGGCATCACGGCCCAGCCGCTATCATCGAGGTCGGTACGGTAAAAGTCAGTAGGGCGCTCGTCAAGATTGGCGACCCAGTGGAACTTCCAGTCGCCGTCGAGCGACAGGTAACGGCCCATCGGTGCCGAATCCACATCATGAGCGATGAATGACGCGTGTACCGGCAGACGGTTGATTTCGTTCACTTGCAGGTTCATCCACTCATCGCCCGCGGGCTGGGCATTAACGACCATAGCCATCAAAAGGCCGGTAATAACGGCAATCGTCAGTCTCATATCTATTTTCGATTTGTTTTTGGGATTGTGCTTCGCACGAGAAATCAAAGACTTTTTTATATATTTTTTTGATTTCTTGCCCGCAGGGCAATCATCATTACAGTAGGTTTTGCTCGAGGAAACGCTGGGCACGGGCAAGGTCCTCGGGCGTGTCGATACCGATAGTCGCTGTGGTGGTGATGCCCGCCTTGATGGTATAGCCGTTCTCCAGCCAGCGCAACTGCTCCAGTGACTCAGCGAGTTCCAGCGGCGACTGCGGCAACCGCGTGATGGCTTCGAGCACGGTGGCAAGATAGGCATACATGCCCACATGGGTGTAGTATTGCGTCGCCGTGGGCCATTCTTCGCGCTCCTTGCCTCTTACAAACGGAATCACCGAACGCGAGAAATAGCGGGCACGCATCTCGCTGTCGAGCACCACCTTGGGCGAGTTGGGATTCTCCAATTCGCTATACGGGCGACTGGAGTCGAACGGGCGCACCAGCGTGGCGATGTCGGTCGACGGGTCGTCAAAGCAAGCCATGATGGCACGCAACTGGTCGGGCTGGATGAAAGGCTCATCACCTTGGATGTTGATGATGACATCCTCGCCGCCGCCATTCTTCAGGTAGGCCTCCTGACAGCGGTCGGTTCCGCTGCGGTGCTCGGTGCTGGTCATCACCGCCCTGCCGCCGAATGCCTCCACCGCCGCTATGATGCGGTCATCATCGGTAGCCACCACCACGCGGTCGAGCACCAAGCTCACCTGACGGTAAACCCGCTCAATCATTGTCATACCGCCCAACATAGCCAGCGGCTTACCCGGAAACCTCGTCGAGGCATACCTCGCCGGAATAATCCCGATAAATGTCAAGTTATTATTCATCGATGTTGTTCAAGTTGTAAGGGTTGATTTTTCCGCAAAAATAATCAAAATCTCTGTTTAGGCAAAGGGCCAGGGCTTTTTTTGTCTCGGCATCTGTTTGACTTGCAACTACATTAAGAGTATATTTGAATTGTTTTTTCGTGAAAATATCTCTGCTTCAAAATAAATGACTACATTTGCGATGGAAAAGAGAATTAACAACATAACTATATGGAAAAATTGATGAAACATCTCATTAAAACTATCGCAGCATTATTGCTTTTCTTGGTGATGAGTGTGCCCCAGGCAGGCTACGCACAGACGATACGCAACAGCAGCAATTCGATGATTGCCCGAATCGAGAGCGACGGCACGGTCAGGAACAGCAGCAACTCCTATATCGGCAAGATCTACAGCAACGGCGACATCCGCGACGGCAGCAACCGCCTGCTTGGAACAATCAACAGCAGTGGCGATGTGCGTGACAGCAACAACTCTTATATAGGCAAAATTGAGAGCGACGGCACCGTGCGTAACCGCAGCAACTCCTATGTGGGGAAAGTCGATAGAGACGGGACGATCAGGAACAGCAGCAACAGCGCCATAGGCTATGCTAAGGATGTCCCCGTGCAATATGCCGCCCTGTATTTCTTCTTCGACTTCTTCTGAAAACGAATTGAAAGTTAAGTGAAACATCCGCGCTCCTGCCAAAAGGAACGCGGATGCTTTCATTCAATTCGAATAATTCACAGTTATTCAATAGCCCCAATTCTCGCCAATCAGGATGACGGTGTGTCGGTGGGCCGGGAAACTGTTGCGGGTGAAATGGACATAGTTACAGATACACTGCGATGAGTTGCAGTTGTGGCACACGCCGTCGAGGCGACAGGGGGTGTCGCATCCCAAGCGCGCCGTGTTGATGGGTGCAGCAACATTGCGGGCACGCGCCAGGGCCGCCTCGATGGTGGGGGCGACCTTGTTCAGCCCGATGATGTGGATTACATTATGCGGGCCCCAAGTGATGGCAGCGACACGGTTGCCGCGGCCATCAATGTTGACGATGACGCCGTCCTGGGT
>JAFZSS010000229.1 GCA_017619255.1 Muribaculaceae bacterium | reverse complement strand
GCTGTTATTGCAAGGGTTTGATTTTGCAAATCCCGAAAACAATAATTTTAAAAAAAATCTCTATTTGGATTATGTCCAGATAGAGATTTTCTGTGTTTCATAGGAGGCAAAAATGTCCTCTCAAATGAATTATACCTGCTATTTCCAAACATACCAGCATGTTAGAATACTTTTACATTAATATAGCGCTTTGGATTAGCTTTAATGTCTGTGAGAAGCGAGTCCAAACTAGCAATAGCATGATTGGCGTTGTCATAGAGTTCACGGTCATTTGTTATCTTACCCAGACTGGAGTTCTTATCGTTCAGCTGCTCGCTCAAAGCCTTCAAGTTGTCAAGTGTGGCATTGAGTTTATTCATCGTCTCATCAATGGGCAAAGCCTTCAAGGATTCCGACAGGTCGGTCAAATTCCCCGTTGATGTGGTCAGATTTCCCGTGATGCCGTTCACATTGGACATTACACCAGGCACGCTGTGGTTCAGGTTGCTCATCAACACGGTAAGCTGCTGAGCACTGGCTTGCAACTGACGAGTGATGGCGTCGAGACGCATCAACGCTGCAGCGAGTGCAGGATCGCCGGTCAAAGCATTGACATTATCCATGATAGAATCCACCTTAGGCAAGACATCGGTCACTGCAGGCAAAACATTCTCCGTCACATGGTCCATCAGTCCGGGCATGGTGGTTGTGGGTATGAAAGCACCATTCTCCATATCAGGACCAGAGCCTAAATTCAACACAAGAGAGGTGCCGCCTAACAGTCCGGAAACCAAGTTGATGGTACTGCCTTCAGGCACACGCATCTCCTTATTCATCGCCATCATGACGGTGATTTTACGCTTAGCATAGTCATAATTGATTTCCCTCACTTGTCCCACCTGGAAGCCGTTTACAGTGATGGGGGCCGCCTCCAGCAGTCCCTCGGTACTCTCCAACTCGGTATAGTAATAGTTAGCCGGTGTCAGCAGGTTGATTCCTTTCAAGTAATTGATTCCCCAATAGAGCAGCACGAGTCCGAGTAAGACCGTGAGCGCTATTTTGACATTCTTGGTGAAAAACTTCATTTCTTTCCAACTATATGAATTCTGTTCCTTTCAAACGGCAAAATTAATACTTTGTTCTGTAACAACGCTCATTTTAGTTATTTTTAAGCAAATTTGTCTGCACCTTCATCTCATTGACAACAAA
Organism: Muribaculaceae bacterium; assembly: GCA_017619255.1. Lineage (GTDB taxonomy): Bacteria > Bacteroidota > Bacteroidia > Bacteroidales > Muribaculaceae > Sodaliphilus. Next base: position 1,024 of record JAFZSS010000229.1, on the reverse strand, counting down.
TCCTCAATTAATCTAATTTATCGCCACTATCGGCTCATTTTGCTCTTATAGACTTAAAAATGTGGCATAATAGACAAAAAAACTGCCTAAATCGGTGGTGAATACAAGTTTTGTGACTATTTTTGCAATTCAATAAACCACATGATTATGAAATCTCCACATGCATACCGATATTTATATGGGTTAATCGGCAATCCGCTGGTACACTCATTTTCGCAAGATTATTTCAACCAAAAGTTCGCCGACGAGAATATCGACGCACAATACATCAACTTTGAAATTGAAGACCTCGGTTTGCTGATGGAAATCATCGCCGAGTACCCCAATCTGAACGGACTTAATGTCACTGCCCCTTATAAGGAAGCGGTCATTCCCTATCTTGATTCCCTTGATGACGATGCCCAAGAGATTGGTGCAGTCAATGTCATCCGCTTTATTCGTGACAGAAAGACCGGCAACCTGATTGAATTACGAGGATACAACAGTGATTTGAGCGGTTTCGAAAGGACTATCGGAGACATTCTCACACCTGATCGCACCAGCGCTATGGTGTTGGGCACTGGCGGAGCTGCCAAGGCAGTGCGAGCCGCCTTTCAACGACACGGTATCGAGGTGCAGTTCGTATCACGACGCAAGTCGGAACACACTGTGGTTTATGAGGAAATCACCCGCGCCATGGTTGCAGCCCACAAGATCATAGTCAACGCCACACCATTGGGCAAATATCCAGACGATGACCAATGCCCCGATTTTCCTTACCGCTTCTTGACCAAGGAGCACATCTGCTATGACCTGATCTATAACCCAGAGGAAACCCTTTTCATGAAAAAGTCGGCTCATCACGGAGCCGAGACCAAGAACGGCATTGAGATGCTCTTGTTACAGGCATTTGATTCTTACGACATCTGGACACGAGATGACTTATAAATGCCAGAAGCGGTAACCCGATAATCAAGTACTCATTAAAGCCTAATGTAATGCCCTCATCGCCGCTTTCCAGAATTCCGATGTTGCGCATTCTTGT
>JAFZSS010000228.1 GCA_017619255.1 Muribaculaceae bacterium | reverse complement strand
GGAAGGTATAAAGCGGAATCTCGTTCTCGCCATTGACCTCGATTTTCTTGAACTGGGGAAACTCGGTACCGAAATTCAGTGTGCAAAACTGATGAATTTCCTCCTCGGTGCCTGGAGCCTGCTCACCGAACTGGTTACATGGAAAATCAAGAATCTCGAGACCTTGTTCACAATAATTCTTATAGATCGCTTCCAGTTCCTCATACTGCGGTGTGAAACCGCAACGCGTGGCAGTGTTGACGATGAGCAACACTTTACCTTTGTACTCGCTTAACGAAATGTCGTTTCCACGACGATCCTTCACTGTGAAGTCATATATATTCTGTGCCATAATGCTAAATACACTACATATAATAAGTAACGATAATAAACTCAGTTTCTTCATATATACTTGAAAAGGTCTATCAATAATCCTTATTTGATAATGCCCAGGTCGCGCGAGATGTCAAGCATGCGCTGGATAGGTTTCACGGCACGCTCGGCTATTTTCTTGCTCACCTTGATTTCCGGAGCCATGAACTTGAGCGAGTTATATAGCTTTTCCAAGGTAATCAACTTCATGTACTCGCACTCGTTGCAGGCACAGGTTCCGTCCTCGGGCGGAGCGGGAATGAAAGTCTTCTCAGGGCAGCGGCGCTGCATCTCGAAGAGGATGCCGCTCTCGGTGCACACAATGAACTCCTGGCTCTCGTCATCAACGGCAAAATTCAACAAGGCCTGAGTTGAGCCCACCTTATCGGCCATGATGCGCACAGGCTTGGGACACTCGGGATGCACAAGCACCTTAGCCTCGGGATGCTCTTTCTTTAACTCAGCAAGCTTGGCGGCACTGAATTTCTCGTGCACATGGCAAGCACCATCCCACAGCAACATTTCGCGACCCGTGATGCTGTTGATATAATTACCCAGATTGCGATCGGGACCGAAGATGATTTTCTCATCCTCGGGCAAGCTGCCCACAATCTCCTTGGCATTGGACGAAGTCACCACCACATCGGTCACCGCCTTGACAGCAGCGCTGGTGTTGACATAGCTGATGACCGTGTGATCGGGGTGCTCCTTGACGAAACGCTCAAACTCGTCGGCCGGGCAACTGTCGGCCAGCGAGCAGCCGGCGCTCAGGTCGGGCACGATGACCGTCTTGTCGGGGCAAAGGATCTTGGCCGTCTCGCCCATGAAATGCACACCACACAGGATAATGACCGGCGCGTCGGTCTTGGCAGCCAGCTGAGCCAACGCCAGGCTGTCACCGATGTAGTCGGCCAGCTGCTGGATTTCCTCACGCTGGTAATAATGCGCCATGATGACGGCATTGCGCTCTTTCTTCAAGCGCAGAATCTCTTCTCTCAGGTCGATGCCTTCCTCGATGGGTTCATCGACATATCCTTTTTCAACATTCATTTTATATATTATTTGATTTTTAGTTTTTTAAAAATTTAAATTTAACTACAACAATAATGCCTGTTAATTGTGTAGAAAACTTTTATGCCCATCTGGGTCATATTTCAGTTATTGACCCGTAATGCAAGGTTATTGATAGTTTATTGACAAGCCTGATGGCTGTGTTATAGTACTTTTACCTTGTTATTAACAGGGTGTAAACAACCTGCAAAGTTAATAATTTCTTGCATATTTGTCTATCAAAAGCTGACGAAAACCGTGTTTAAAAAGGAATAAAATTTTCAGGGTAACTTTTTTGGCGCTTTGAAAAAGATTGATAAGCCACATTAGTTTTGATTTGTCAAGTATTTTTTGCCAAAATTTTTCAAACAGTTTTCAACATCTATTGACAGGGTTATTGACATATCATTGCACAGTCAGTTGATCATATAATTTCCACATCACGATAGCGGCGCAGCAGGAAATATTCAGTGAATGTTTAGTGCCTCCCTGTGGTATTTCGACACACAAGTGGCTGACATCAACGACTTCTTGTGAAACTCCTTTTACCTCATTACCGAGAATAATAGCGGTTTTTTGTTTACTTTTGACAACAAATTCCGTAAGGCTGATGCTGTCGTGCACTTGTTCTACTGAACAAATAAGGTATCCATCAGCTTTGAGTTGCTCAACAGCGTCAAGTGTAGAAGAATAGTACTGCCAAGTGACCGATTCCTCGGCGCCCAGTGCAGTCTTGTGAATCTCAGACTTGGGAGGCTGGGGCGTGATACCGCACAGGATGATGCGTTCGATGAGAAAAGCGTCGGCAGTGCGGAATACCGATCCCACATTCATCTCACTGCGCACATTATCCAAGACAATGGTTATCGGCAATTTCTCCAATTGCTGGTATTCCTCCACATCCACACGATGCAGCTCGATCATCGTTTTCTTCTTAGCCATCGCTTTTATTTAATGTTGTTAGGTAACCACAAATATACAACTTATTTTTCAAATATCTCTATCAGGAATGAAGCGTTATAGAGCTAAAAAGTTATTGACAAGGCACATATTGTCATTAAATGGCCATTAAACAGGTGTGAATGAGAAATTTTACCGTAAAAAACTGTTAAAATCAGAATGTTAAAAGGTGTTGTTTTTAACACTTTTATTTGATTATTGCTAATTTATTCAAATATAAGATTGTTAGTCAGTTAAATTACTCTATTTCAAAATATTATAATATAAAATGTATAGGATTTAAAATTTTATAACAAAATATTTCCAAATTGCCCGAAAAGATAGAAAACAAGGGTATTTAGTTAAAATCTTTCTTTTATTTTGCCTATTTCACAAACTTTGACTATTTTTGCATACTTGTAAATAATCGATTGCGGCTATTGAAAAGCACCATCGAGACCTTACAAACTGATGAGAAATAAACACATTTTTACTATTTGTATTAATTAATAAACATCACTATTTTATGAAGAAGCTATTTATGCTGCTGATAGCCATTTGTGCTATCTCCCTGGGCATGAGTGCCCAGCAAGTAGTGAGGGGACAAGTTACCGACGCCAACGGTGAACCGCTGATTGGTGCCACGGTACAGCCCATTGGCGGAGGAAACGGCGCAGCCACCGACATCAACGGTGAGTTCTCGCTGAGTCTTCCCTACAATGTGAAGACCCTCAAGGTTTCGTATGTGGGTTACAAAACCCAGGAATTACCTGTTCAGCCTAACATGGCCATTACTCTGACTGATAATGGCACCGTTCTGGACGATGTGATGGTAGTTGCCTATGGTACTGCCAAGAAGACATCGTACACCGGTTCGGCCGAGGCTGTGACCAACAAGAAACTGGAGTTGCGTCCTGTTACCGATGCTACCAAGGCCCTCGAGGGTAACGTAGCTGGTCTGCAGGTAACCAGTTCGTCTGGTCAGCCTGGTTCATCGCCCGTGATCCACATCCGTGGTTATGGTTCGGTGAACGCTTACAGCACCCCGTTGTATGTTGTCGATGGCGCTCCCTT
>JAFZSS010000227.1 GCA_017619255.1 Muribaculaceae bacterium | reverse complement strand
GATTCTTATCAACGGCAAGGCCGAGACGAGCTACACCTTTAAGATGGACTACTACTGGATGCAGGGTGACAACCGCGACAATTCGCTCGACTCCCGCTACTGGGGCTTCGTTCCCGAAGACCACATCGTGGGCACTCCGTCAATCATCCTCATCTCGTTTGACAAGGACCACAGGCTCTTTGACGGCGGCATCCGCTGGAACCGCATCTTCAAGATGCCGAATCCGGATAAAAAGTAGCCTTTAGCTTTAAGCTGTTAGCCATTAGCAATTAGCGTTCTAAATCATCACTATCAATGACCAATCAGTTGTCTGCTGTTGTGATGGGCAGCATGTGCGCCGCCAGCGTGCGGTGCTATGCGGTTGCCGTCAAGACGGGCACTTTGCTTGTTGACCTGGACGAGCGGCGCCTGCCCTTGCGTCATAGCCATCACCGCTACCGCATCGATGGCCCCAACGGCTTGCAAACGCTCACCGTGCCTCTTGTGGGCAGCACCAACAACATGATGACCCCGCTGCGCGATGTGCTCATCTCGGAGCACGGCGACTGGCGCCGTCTGCACTGGGGCGCGCTGTTCTCGGCTTACGGCCGCTCTCCCTATTTTGATTATGTTGCCGACGACCTGTCTCGCGTCATCCACGGCTCGCAGCGTTACCTGCACGAGTTCAACCAGCAGTTACATGAGGTCATCGTCGACTTCATGGACCTGCCGTTGGAAACGCACTATGCTTGCGGGATGGGACAGGAAGATGAGGGCGTGCTCGACCTGCGTGGCCGCATCGCCATGAAGAAGGCCGACTCCTTGCCCATAGCTGATGTGCCCTATTACCAGATGTGGAACGGCCAGTCAGGCTTCAAGGCCGACTTGAGCATCCTGGACCTGATGATGAACATGGGCCGCGAGGGCATCCTCACCCTGATGGAAATGACTCAAGACTGGTAAAAAACAAAGGCCCAAGCATCACTGCTGAGACCCTCATAATTACTAATACTTGAAAACTATATTTACCCCATAAAAGCATTTCTTTCAGCATCCGATGCTACGACACACCGGAATGCCTACGACTTTTCACTGGCAAATTAAATAATTATTTCTTTAATGGGGTCTATTTTAATGTTTAAAAAATGTGAAAATCCCCGAATCCTCAGCCGTTTAGAGCATCTTTCCGCCATGATGAGTGCAAAGTCTTGACAGGGATGTCGCCGCACCCAGGGGAAACCAGTGTATCGTAGCGAGAAAGATAAAAAAAGTGTAGCAGGGCGATTGTCGGTTTCCAAATATGTTGTATCTTTGCAGTCGCTTTGGGCGCTACGGCCCCAAAAGCCGGTCCTATAGCTCAGTTGGTTAGAGCACCTGACTCATAATCAGGGAGTCCTTGGTTCAAGCCCAAGTGGGACCACCACTTTAACTACGAATTACGCGAATGCCACTAACGGCATCCGCGTTCTTTTTTAATTACACTAATGTGCCTTAGGCCGTTTGCTGGAATTGAGTCTCACTCAGCGGGGGACATCGGGCAGGTAGATGTCGGCATCCACTGCGGGCATGGGGTTAACGATCACCACTTCGCCCATCAGCGTTCTTCCATTATCCTCGAGGGGGATGAGCACTTCGCTGTCGGCACTAGACTCGTTTACGGTATATTCATAGTCATTGTAACCCACATAGGAGATGATGAGTTTGCTGCCAACGGGCACGCGGATGGCGAAGTTGCCGTCATAGTCGGTTGCGGTGCCAAGTTTGGTCCCCTGGAGTATAACGCTCGCGCCGATACACTCCATTTGGTCGGTCCTGTCAATGACCTTGCCCCTGACCACGACGGCAGTGGTGTCACCGGGAGCGGCATCCACTATGCGTGGTTTTGGCTGCTCGGCGGTGGCCGCTGGCGTGGTGGGAACCACCTGTTGCGCGTGCATGGGCATCAGGGAGGCAGCACCCAGCGCGAGCCCGGCGATGGCCACTTTCTTGCCCATTGCGGTGCGTCGGAGCAACTGGCGCTCGATGTAGCGCAACTCGCTTTCGCAGCGGGGGCAGGTGCCGGAGCAATCGCCCTCGTGGGCGCAGACAGCGGGCGTGTAGTCAATGTCGTTGGCACTGGCTATGCTGCGGCGGATGTTGCGCAGGGCCTCGCAGATGTCTTTCCCGTTCATGTTGTTTTTAGTTTCTAGTCCCTAGTCCCTAGTTTCTAGTCCCTAGTGATCAGTTGGCGTAGAGCATGTTGAGGATTTCGTTGAACTGGGTCTCGCTCTTGAGGCCGTCGTTCTTGAAGATCATGATTTTGTCCATGACGCGGTCGAGGTAGTCGATGCTCTCGTTCTTCTCCTTCTTATTATAGACTTTCCAGTATTTGGTGCCCTTGAGACCCTTGTCGAACTTCTTATACAAGTCGCTCGACGAGGAGAGGTATTTCCAGTGGTTGTTGGCGAGCTGCTTCTTCATCTTCTCCATGAATTCCTTCAGGTCCTTGGTGTACTCGCCGTATTTCTGGACGAGTTCCTTCTTCTTGATGACCTCTTTGGTCTCCATGCCCTCGAAGCTGTCGAGCGCGTCTTCCACATCTTCCTTGTTGTAGGGGGTGTAGAGCACATCTGCAATCTCCTGGTCATAGACCAACTCGTCACGCACGGTGAATTTGTCCTTGCGCGTCTTGACCTCGTTTTTCAATTCTTTCTCGAGGTTCTTCTTCTGTGACTCGAGGTCCTTGAGTTGGGACTTGAGTTCGTCGATGCGGTTTTCCAGGTCCTTGATGGCTGCTTCTTTCTCTTTGATGTTAGCCTCGTGCTGCTCGATTTCTTTCTCGAGTTGCTGCACATCCTGGGTGGTGGTCTGAGCCTGGGCGCTGGGAGTCATTGCTGCTGTCATGATCACAGCCATGGCGATGATCATCAGTTGAATTCTTTTCATAGTGTTATTGTTTATAATATTAATATGAAGGCAAAGGTAATATAAAGTTTTTTATTTCTCGGACTTCAACGATGAGATTTTAATGCAACCCTAGGGAAGCTGCTGTAGTTGGCCCCCTCTGGGGCCCGAGTCGGAAGATGTAGCTGTCCCCCACGCCACGAGGACCTACGGCCCTCGCGCCGTGGGGTTACCTCATTTCAAGGCCTTCGGCCTTGTGCAGACCTTCGGCCTGCCTTGCCTGCCGCAAGATAGGGCGAACGACACAGGCCTCTGGCCTTGCCACCTTAGGGTGGCCGATGAAAGACGGGGCGGGGAGGTGGTCGAAGACCACAACAAGGCCAGCGGCCTTGACTTGAGTTAACACCATGGCGCACAGGCCGTAGGTCTGTGTGGCGTGGTGAAAGGGACTGGTAGCGGAGCGGGCCTCGTAGAGGGCCAACTACCGAAGCCGACTCATGTCAGGCGATAGTCATTCCATTCGATGCCCGCATTCGTCAGGTGCTTGCGATACTCGTTCTCAAAGGATTCCCGCTGATGGTGCTCCCGCTGCCTCTTGATATAATTCTCCACCATCTCCTTGTCGCGCAAAGCATAGGTGAAAGCGCCATATTCCTTGCCCCAACCCGCAAATTGAGGAAAGGCATCCCTGTTCTGCTTGATCCATTGGCTGGTCGATAACTTAATGTCACGGATTAGGTCTGACAACCTCACTGACGGGTGCAGGTTGATCAAGAGATGGATGTGGTTCTCGATACCATTAATGGCATAAAGCGTTGATTGGGAATTCGTCACCACGCTCCCGATGTAGTGGTACAGACGGTCGCATGAAGTGAGTGGCAGGGTCATCTCGCGCCCATGGGTGTTGATGACGATGTGGTAGATGGCTGTGACGGCACTCATAATGGATAGTATTTTGACTCCAAAGGTACAAATAAATCGGGTAATTTGCAAAATGCTTGGCGAGTTGGCCCCCTTCGGGGCCCGAGTTGGAGGATGGCTTTCTCCCCACGCCACGAGGACCATCGGCCCTCGCGCCGTGGGGTTACCTCACTTCAAGGCCTCCGGCCTTGTGCAGACCTTCGGTCTGCCCGCCCTCGAATCTGTCCGCCAGATGCCAGGATGATTCCGTTGCCACTGTGCCACGAGAGACTTCGGCCTGCCTAGCTCTCGGTTTATCTTGGTCGCTGCGCTGCGACTTCGGGCGGTCTGGTAGCTCTCCTCATGCCTCGGGAGGCATCCGGCCTGCCCGCCTGATGCTGTTCTGGATGGGGACTATGGACCAGCGGCCTGGTTGCAGGGATTTACTTTGGTGTGGTTTTTGCTTGAAGGATGGGGGGTATAGAAAGCGAAAGTGCACTATTTCACAATAGTACACCATCTTCATAACCAAAATTCAAGTATATATGTTCTTGTTGTTTGTTGCCCCAAAAATCTCTTTACAAATTATTCGTAAACAGGATTCATATTTTAGTACTGCAAAGATAATATGATTCTTGAGAACCGCCAAATTTTTAGGGATAAATTTGAATAAAAATTCTTGATTTTATCTTGGTGAAATCTTTAAAACACTGAGTGCCAGCGATATCGATATCACTGGCACTTATGTGCTATATTGGGACATGTTTAGATTATTTCTCGCGGAAGAACAGATTGATGATGGTTCCGTGCAGGTTCCAATTCTCACGAATCTTGTTCTCGAGATAACGCTTGTAGGGGTCCCTGATCCACTGCGGCAGGTTGCAGAAGAAGATGAAGGTGGGCACATGGGCACCCTTGAGCATCGTGACATATTTAATCTTGACATACTTGCCCTTGACGGCAGGAGGCGGGTAGGCCTGAATGGCCGCTTGCATCACATTGTTGAGCTGCGAGGTGGGGATGACGATGCGACGGTTGTTATAGACATCGATGGCTGTCTGCAGCACTTTGTGGATGCGCTGCTTGGTGAGTGCCGAGCCAAAGATGATGGGGAAGTCGGTGAATGGGGCAAAGCGCTCGCGGATGGTGGCCTCGAAGTGGTCGATGCTCTGCTGCGTCTTGTTCTGTGCCACATCCCACTTGTTGACGAGCACGACGAGTCCCTTGCGGTTCTTCTGAATGATGGAGAAGATGTTGACATCCTGGGCCTCGATGCCGCGTGTGGCGTCGATGAGCAGGATGCAAACATCGCTGTTCTCGATGGCGCGAATGGAGCGCAGCACCGAGTAGTACTCGATGTCCTCGTTAACCTTGTTTTTCTTGCGGATACCGGCGGTGTCCACGAGATAGAAGTCAAAGCCGAACTTGTTGTAGCGCGAGTAGATGCTGTCGCGCGTTGTTCCGGCGATGTCGGTGACGATGTTGCGCTGCTCGTCCATCAGCGAGTTGACGAGCGACGACTTGCCTGCATTGGGTCTGCCGACAATAGCGAAGCGGGGCAGCTCCTCCTC
>JAFZSS010000226.1 GCA_017619255.1 Muribaculaceae bacterium | reverse complement strand
GGGAGTCTTTCTCCGCTTTGCTGCGAAAGCGACCTAAGGTCGATGGCTTGGTGACAGCATCAAGGACGGTCGGGATTCGCTACGCGCATCCCTCTGTGCCCAGACGAGGGCGCAACAAATTCAATGAACGACACTGGCGTGTCTATTGTTTCATTTCTTTGTGCCAGTGCTTTGAGGAAGCTCAAGCCCTTGCACTAAAAAAATAAAACGATTAAGAAAAATCTTAACCGTTCATTGAATTTGAGCGGAAAGGGAGGGATTCGAACCCACGGTACGCAAAGCGTACAACGGTTTTCGAGACCGCCCCGATCGACCACTCCGGCACCTTTCCAGTCTTGCCTTCAAGAATTTCATAATCTAGGCGGCACCTCAACAAATCAAGCAAGCTTGTTTGTTTTCGGTTTGCACAAGATTTCTCTCTCAAAAGCGGGTGCAAAGTTATTGCAATTTTTTCACCCGACAAAATATTTTCACAGATTTTTCAGTCCGTCAATGGTTTTGATAGGGTCGTCGGCACCGAAGACATAGCTGCCGGCAACGAGGATGTCGGCACCTGCTTCAGCGAGTTGAGCACCCGTGATCTCGTTCACTCCGCCGTCAATCTCAATCTGGGCGTTGGAGCCGTTGAGAGTGATAAGCTGACGCAGCTCGCGCACCTTGTTCAGCGTCTGCACAATGAACTGTTGGCCGCCAAAGCCGGGGTTGACCGACATCAACAACACCAGGTCCACATCGCAGATGATGTCACGCAGCATCATCACGGGTGTCGCGGGATTTAGTGCGACTCCGGCCTGCATGCCGGCATCGTGAATCTGCTGCACGACACGGTTGAGGTGGATGCATGCTTCTTGGTGGACGGTCATGATGGCGGCGCCACAGTCGCGCACCTGGGGGATGAACTTCTGCGGCTCGACAATCATCAAGTGGGCGTCGAGCGGTTTTTGGCACAGGCGCTGCACATGCTTGATGACGGGGAACCCGAACGAGATGTTGGGCACAAACACGCCGTCCATCACATCGAGGTGCAGCAGGTCGGCATTGCTGCGGTTGATCATGTCGATGTCCTTGGCCAGGTTGCCAAAGTCGGCGGACAACAGGGAGGGAGAAACTTTCATATCTTTTTATTCTTGGTTACTATCATCATCTTGGGATTGAGGGGTGGGCTTTTTCCTAATGGCCTGATAGGCGAGGAAGAGCACGATGAAGATGGCCAGCGCATATCCGGCCCACGAAAGATAATGGTTGTAGTGTTCTAGTTGGGCAAGCAGCTCTTCCTCAGGGAAGTTCAGGCTGAGCCAGTAGCCCAGTGCGGCAAGAACGATGTTCCATAATCCTGCGCCCAGCGTGGTGAACAGGGCGAAAGTGCCGAAGTTCATCCTCGACAGGCCGGCAGGGATGGAGATGAGCTGGCGAATGGCAGGAATCAAGCGGCCCAGAAATGTCGAGATGGCACCATGGCGGTCAAAGTAGGCCTCGGCCTTCTGCACCTTCTCGGCATCAATCAGGCACATGTGGCCGATGCGGCTGTTGGCAAAAGCATAGACCACGGGTCGCCCGATGAGCAGCGACAGCACATAGTTGATGACAGCCCCGATAAGCGCGCCCAGAGTGGCAATCACGACAATCATCACCACATTCATGTCGCCGTTGCGCAGGGCAAAATAGGCGGCAGGCGGGATGACCACCTCGCTGGGGAAGGGGATGAACGAACTCTCAATCGCCATCAGCAACAGGATGGTGCCATAAGTCAGGTGCTCCTTGTACCAGTTATAGATGGTGACGATGTCATGTGGCATATACTTCAATATGGCGACAGCCACAGCCGCCAATACGAGCAATATAATGATGAGTTGAATCGTATCCTTTTTCATATCACTTGCAAAGTTAGTGCAAGGTGAGCGAAATGCCAAATTATTTAAGCAATAATGCTTTACCGGGCCAGGGTGATGATCATCTCGCAGGCCTTGCAGTCGCAGGTGACCTTGAACAGGGTGGCACCCGTTTTTAAGAAAAGGTCGCGGGGCAGCCGATTGGCATTTTTGCCTTTGAGACAGGCGCCCAACTGCCGGCGCAGGCAATAGCGCGTGTGCATCAATGGCGTGGTGGTTGTCACCGATACACCGGTTTCCAGGGCTGGCGCGATGTTGGTCACGCCGTGGTCGCGGTAGAGTCGCTCGGCCAAACGATTGGCAACATTGTCGGCAGGAGTGAGTGTGGTGACTGGGTAAGGGACTGTAGTGTCTTCGACACGGCGCTTGTCTATCGTTCGCGTGATGCGCTGAGTACGGTCGAGCAGTTCGACGGTCTCGCGTCGCACTCGTGCCAGCAACGAGGCAGGGATAAATATGTCTCCATGCACTTGCGCGTCATGCAACTGGTAGATAGTGCCGCCCAATTTGCCCAGTTCTGCGACTTGACGGTCTTCTTGAGGTTTTGCGGCGGTTTGCAGGTCGCAAGCGATGGAATGCGTCACACGCATGCCTCGGTCATCGGTAAGAGTGAGCACCAGTCTGCCGTCAAGATAGCGCAACTCGGCATTGACCGCAATGGTACGGCTTGCCGATGGCTTGGCCAGCAGGTCGTTGAAGGCCTTGTCGGCGGTGCGGTAAATTACTGTGCCCCGAGGGATAACGGTGCGCTCACGCAGCAACACTGTGCCACCACCCAATGCGCGGTTTACGCGGGTCCCGGTGAAAGAGCCCTGAGCATCATAATAGCTGAGCCCATCACCGTTGGATAAGACGGCCCGGGTGTCGATGGACAGTGTGTTTCCTGCACATTGCATGGCACGGCCTAAACGCTCGCCTTGTGACTTGGGCGTGTCAATGGAGGCAATGGCCGCTCCATCCTTGGGACGGCGTTCGTCCAAGAAATAATGGGTGAAGCCCCGGTTGAAACTTTTTTCCAAAGCGGGCTCAAAAGTCAGTTCCACATCGCCGAACGAAGCACGGCGGTAGCGTTCAGGAGAACGGGCGATGATTGTGTCTATGGCGCGGCGATAATACGCTACCACATTCTTGACATAGCTGGTGTCTTTCAGACGGCCCTCAATCTTAAATGATGAGACTCCGGCAGCCATCATCTGCTCTAATCGGTCATGACGGTCCATGTCGCGCAGTGAGAGAAGATGCTTGCCCTCGATGAGCACCCTGCCTTTTTCATCCACGAGGTCATAAGGCAGTCGGCATAGCTGGGCGCACTCGCCACGGTTGGCGCTACGCCCTTTCAATGCTTGGCTGATAGCGCAGCGTCCGCTGTAACTAACGCACAAAGCCCCATGAACGAATGCTTCAAGTGGCACCGTCGTCGCTTTGCGGATGTCAGCAATCTCGTCAAGGGTGAGTTCGCGCGCCATCACCAGTTGTGAGAAACCCAGCGCTTCGAGGAAACGGGCTTTCTCGGGTGTGCGCAGGTCGCATTGCGTACTGGCGTGCAGGGCGATGGGCGGCAGGTCAAGACGCAGCAGCCCCAGGTCCTGAACGATGAGCGCGTCCACGCCGATGCGGTACAGGTCGTGAACGAGTCGTTCTACCTCCTTCAACTCATCGTCGTAGATAAGCGTGTTGACCGTGGCATAAATGCGTGCTCCGAACTGATGGGCATAGTCGCAGGCTCGCCTCACGGCTTCAAGCGTGTTGGTGGCGTCGGCACGAGCTCCATGATGTGATGCCCCCATATACACCGCGTCAGCGCCATGGTCAATGGCGGCGATGGCGATGTCGGCATCACGGGCGGGTGCCAACAGCTCTATGGGGACAGGTTTGGTCATTGTTGTCGGAGAACTCAGGGAGCTCAGAGATTTCACACGGTCAGATATTGAGCGTGAACGAATCGGCATCACGCCATGCCGGGAATTTCTCGCGGAACTGTGCCAGTTGGGCAGGGGAGAGGTCGGCAGTAATGACGGGACTGGTCATGCGTTGGGCAATGACCTTGCCCTTGAAGTCGATCACCAACGAAGAGCCCTCGGGATATTCAACGCCGGCGGGGTCGGTGCCGCAGCGGTTCACGCCGCAGACATAGCATTCGTTTTCCATAGCGCGTGCAGCCAGTAGCGTGCGCCACACTTTTTCTCGTGACTTGGGCCAGTTGGCGATGACCACCAGCAAGTCATAGTTGTTTTTCACATTTCGGCAGAAGACCGGGAATCTCAAGTCATAGCATACCACCAATTTGATGTTGAATCCGCGGAAGCGTATGATGGGCGCCGCCGTCAGGCCTTGGTTGAACACTTTATCCTCGCCACCGAATGAAAACAGGTGTCGCTTGTCGTAATAGGTCTCGTCACCATTGGGCTCAATGAAAAAAGCACGGTTGTAGAGCTGTGCAGCGGTGTTGGCGAGGAAACTGCCGATGATGCCCACATGGTACTCGCCGGCGAGTTTGCGCAGCGTGTGCAGCGTGTCACCGCTGTTCCACTCGGCAACGGCGGCCGCCTGGTCGCGGTCGCCCGTCATGAATCCTGTGGTGAACAGCTCCGGCAGGATAACCAAGTCGGTATCGTCGGGCATATTGCGCAGGTTGCGCTCCAGCTGCTTTATGTTGGCTTCGCGGTCACCCCAGACGATGTCGTCCTCGATGAGCGTGACGCGCAGATTGCGTGAAATCATTATCGTCTTCTAAAAATACAATTCTCTAAACTCTAAACCACAACTTGCCGTAAGGCGAGTTGAATCACAGTCCGGTGACGAACTTTTCAGGGTAGCGGCCGTGGAAGGGCTGGTAATATTGCTTGATACGCAGCAAGTCGGATTCAGCGTCATCACTGAGTTCAAATTCCTTGTCGATGCACACCACCTTCTCTTGATAGTCAAAGTAGGCAAGTATCAACGGCACTTGGGCATCGTGCGCCATGAAGATGGCGCCCTTGTGCCAATGAGGATTGGCACTGCGTGTGCCCTCGGGTGTAACGCCGATGGCCAGCTTAGGCGTCGTTTTAAATGCCTCGACAATCGACTGCGTGAGGTTGCCGTGTTGACGACGGTTGACGGGAATGCCTCCCAAGCCGCGCAACAAGTAGCCCAGCGGAAAGAAAAACCAAGTGTCCTTCATCAGGAATCCTGCCTTCATGCCCACCGAATGTATGCCCAACTCACCCAGGATAAAATCCCAGTTGCTGGTATGTGGTGCAATGACAATGATGCACTTGTCAGGCATCGTCAGGTTGACCTTGAAAGTCCACCCGGCTTTTTTCAATATCCACCCGGAAAGGTTCATGCGGCAGCGTTTTTACTTCTTGGAGGGCATCAGGTCGTTCATCCGCTTGGCAATGTTTTCCACCTCGGCGCGGAAGTACTCGCTCAGCTCTTTCTCACGCTCCTTGAAGAAGGCGCGGCGGGCCTTGTTGTACTCTTTGCGGTTAGCAAACTCTTTTACTTTCTTGCCGAACTGGTTGCTCACGCGGTTGATGGCTTCCTGCTGCAACAGGGCGGTGTCGATAATGATGCTGTCCCATTCCTCGCGCTTGTCGGCGCCAAATGCTGATTCTGCAAAGATGCACTCGCCTGCGATGTCGCCACAAGCATTCTGAATAGCTTTCTTGATCTGTCTTTTGTTAGCCATAATAAATATTGGTTTATACGAATGAATGTTTGTTACAATGCGCTAAAGTACAAAAATTATCTCATCCAATGCCACTTTTTGGAGTGAAAAATGCCGAAATCAGCCAAAAAGGATGGTTTTGATTGTTTTTTTGAAAAAAAGTGCTCAAAAAATTTGCCAGTATCAAAAATGGCAGTAACTTTGCACCGCTTTTCAATGGAGATATCGTCTAGTGGTCTAGGACGCCGCCCTCTCACGGCGGAAACCAGGGTTCGAGTCCCTGTTTCTCTACCAGCAAAG
>JAFZSS010000225.1 GCA_017619255.1 Muribaculaceae bacterium | reverse complement strand
GACGATGTCGGGCGTCACGGTCAACGAGGCTTTCTCGTCGGCCACGGCATGACCGCCGTAGCACGGGGTTACCTTATAGCCGTCGGCAAGCTGCCGTAAGATTTCGGCAGTCTGCATCACCAACTCGCGGGACGGGGAAAGGACAAAGGCCTGAAACTGCTGCATCGGCGGCTTGAGAGCCTGGAGCAGACACAAGGCAAACGCCAGCGTCTTGCCCGTGCCCGTGGGTGAATAGAGCACCAGGTCTCCCCCACCCGTTTTCCATGCGTTGAGCGCTTGACACTGCATGTCATTGAGCGCCTCAATGCCCATACGGTCCTTTACCAGCTGCAGTATATCCTTCTCCTTCATCGATAATGGCCATTTTCTGCTGCAAAATTAGTTAATAATCCCGCATCAGACACCGATAACTCTTTCTTTTTAGTATTTTTGCGGTAAAATATTGGATTTATGGCGAAGTTTATTGTTGTGGCGTTGACCGTGATGCTGGTCATGCAAGGTTTTGTGTCGTGGCATGTGTGGCGCGTGTTGCCCTTTTCCACACCGGGCAAGGTGGTTGTCCTGGTGCTCATGTTGCTGGCGCTGGCCTGCATGGTGTTGCAGTTCACGAGCGACAGGCTGCCGCTGGGCGTGGCGACAGCGATGTATGAAATCGGCAATTCCTGGCTGGTCATCATGTTCTACCTGTTGATGGCCTTCCTCTTGCTCGACATCGGACGGCTGGCGCATCTCGTGCCCGCCTCATGGCTGCGCGATAACGCCATCACCACGGTAGTCCTGACAGGCGTGATGCTCACCATCTTCATCGCCGGCAATATCCACTACCATGACAAGCAACGCCAGGAGATCAACCTCGCCACCGACAAGCATCTTGAACGACCGCTCAAAATCGTCATGCTGAGCGACTTGCATGCGGGATTCCACAACCGCCGCGCCGAGGTGGGCCGCTGGGTGGACATGGTCAATGCCGAGCACCCCGACCTGATCCTTATCGCTGGAGACATCATTGACGGCAATGTGCGCCCCGTGAAGGCACAAGGCACAGCCGAAGAGTTGAAACGCTTCAATGCCCCCGTGACAGCCTGCCTGGGCAACCATGAATTCATCACCGGTCTCAACAAAGCGCTCGACCTGCTGCAACAGACGGACATCCGCATCCTGCGCGACGAGGCCATCAGCATTGGCGGCGTCACCATCGTGGGGCGTGAGGACCGCAGCAACCGTCGGCGCAAGGACCTTGAGCAACTGCTGCAGGGTGTGGACAAGAACACTTACATCATCGTGCTGGACCATCAGCCCTTCAACCTTGAAGAAGCCGAGCACAACGGCGTGGACCTGCAGTTGAGCGGTCACACCCATCGCGGCCAGGTATGGCCACTGAACTGGTTCACCAAGAAGATGTATGAGTGTGATTACGGTCTATATAAGCGCGGCAAGACCGACTACTATGTGAGTTCCGGCATGGGCATCTGGGGCGGCAAGTTCCGCATCGGCACCGACTCGGAATATGCCGTCATCACCATCACGCCCGCAGCGGCACGCTCAGCATTCGAGTAGAGAATCGGCGGATAGCCCCCACTCCTTGCAATACGCGACTTCCTAATGCTACCATTTTCGGTAGTTTTAGTACTTTTAGCACTCTTCGTCAACAAAAATGCTTTAGAATCATAAGATTTCTTGACTCCTTTCCATAACTTTGTACCAGAAATCGAGTTACTGG
>JAFZSS010000224.1 GCA_017619255.1 Muribaculaceae bacterium | reverse complement strand
CTTTTTCCATCGTCAATATGAAAAGAAGACAACTGAAACAACTATGACAATAATATGCCGTTTGTTTTATTCAATATCATTGTTTGAGTTGTGCAAGTTGTTTTTTTAAAAAAACCAATTAATTGTATTTGTTGTATTTATTGTTTTCATTCTATATATAATGAAGAAGATAGTTTTTGCGACCAACAATGCGCACAAGCTGCAAGAGTTGCGTCAGATGATTGGTGACCGCTATGAGGTGTTGGGTCTTGCCGACATCGGTTGCCACGAGGATATCCCGGAAACTGGCCATTTCATCGAGGAAAATGCCCAAATCAAGGCCCGTTATGTCAAGGAAAATTATGGCTATGACTGCTTCAGTGACGACACTGGGCTGGAGATTGACGCCCTGGGCGGTGAGCCTGGGGTTCACTCTGCCCGTTATGCGGGTCCAGGGCATGACAGCGAGGCTAATATTGATAAGGTGCTCTCGCTGCTGCAGGGCGTGACCGAGCGCACTGCCCGCTTCCGCACCGCCATCGTCCTGTTACAGGGCGATGAGATGCATCAATTCGAGGGACAAGTAGAGGGTATCATCCTCACCGAGCGTCATGGTACGGGAGGCTTCGGCTACGACAGCATTTTCCAGCCTGTTGAGGGCGACGGCAGCACCTTTGCCCAGATGTCGCCCCAGGAAAAGAACAGCATCAGCCACCGCGGCCGCGCCGTCGCCCGCCTGGTCGAGTTCCTGAATAATCAATAAAGAATAACCATATAACCACAATTCAGATGAAAAAGAATTTACTATTTTTATTGACCTTCCTGTGCTTGGGAGTGATAGCACAGGCTATGCCCGCCAAACCAGGCTGGCACACTGTAGAGCAGAGCGACGGCACTACCTTGCAGGTGAAAGCCGTGGGTAATGCTTTCAACAATGCGTTGTTGACGAGCGACGGACTGACCGTTGCCCGCGGCAGCGACGGTGATTTCTATTACATCTCGTCAGCAACGGGTCTGACCACGATGCGTGCCCATGAGGCCGACCAGCGTTCGGCGAGTGAGAACGCTTTTATCAATGTGCAGCGCGGCAGCCTGACGATGCAGTACCAGTCCTACATTATGCCGCGCGAGAAAGGCAATTTGGGTGTGGGCGGCAGCAATGCCGATGCCAGTGTTCCGGCCCAAGGTCAGCGCCGCATCCCCATCATCCTGGTGGAGTTCAAGGACAAGAAATTCAACAATACCCCTCAAGGCATCGTCGATGCCATGCTCACGGGTAACGAGAGTGTGGGACAGTACTTCCGCGACCAGTCCAATGGAATGTATGAGCCTAATTTTGAGGTATTTGGCATCTATACGCTGAGTCAGAACCGTGAGTACTACGGTGGACACCAAGGCAGTAACAGCGATAAAATGCTGGGTGCTTTTGTCACCGAGGCAGTTCAGCTGGCGGCAGCCGATGGCGTGTCGTTCAAGCCCTATGACACCAACAGTGATGACTACTGCGATGTGGTGATCGTTATCTATGCCGGTGTGGGCGAGGCGCAGGCCTCATGGAACCATCCCGAAGCCATCTGGCCTTGTAACTGGGACCTCACTTCGGCTTACTACTATAGTATGGGTGGCACTGGTGCTTTCCGTCCCAAACAAGGGGATCCTTATGTAAATAACTTTGCTGTTTTCAACGAACTGCATGGCAGCAATGACAATACCACCACGATCGATGGTATCGGTACTTTTGTGCATGAGTTCGGTCATTGCCTGGGTCTGCCCGACTTCTATGATACGGGTAGTGGAGATCACTACGGCCTGGGCGACTGGGACATCATGTGTATGGGTTGCTACAACAACGATGGCTTCACTCCTCCAGGTTATTCGGCCTATGAGAAGAATTTCATGGGGTGGATTGAGTTCATCACTCCGCAACCTGGCACCTATTACACGCTGCCCGT
Source organism: Muribaculaceae bacterium (assembly GCA_017619255.1). GTDB lineage: Bacteria > Bacteroidota > Bacteroidia > Bacteroidales > Muribaculaceae > Sodaliphilus. The sequence continues at coordinate 135 of JAFZSS010000224.1, read as the reverse complement.
GTTTAACCAGAAGCAGTTATCGACCGACAAGGCCTTGTGCATCATGAGCAACCTCAATTCGAACGAGTTCTTTATCGTGGAGAACCGCAAGAAACAGGGCTGGGACCGCTATGCTCCCGGAGAAGGCATCATGAT
>JAFZSS010000223.1 GCA_017619255.1 Muribaculaceae bacterium | reverse complement strand
CACGCTGTGTCGCCACAGCGCCCGGTGGGCTTTTACCCCACCTTTTCACCCTTACCGCTATTGCGGCGGTTGTTTTCTGTCACCTTAACCCTACGGTCACCCGCAGCTTCCCGTTAAGAAATGTGATGCTCTGTGTTGCCCGGACTTTCCTCTCGCAACCATGTGATGTTAACGAGCGACAAGCCACCATACTGCTCTCTTTGAGGCCACAAAATTACAACGAATTATCAAAGGGCGCAAATTATAGGGAGTATTTGCCTGCGTTCTATGGATATTTAGGGGTGTGTGACCATATGGAAAACCATTATATGTTAAAGCAATAATAAGGTCTTGTTCTCGTTTTTTATATAGACTTTGGGAGGTATTACTATGAGCATCATGAGAAATTTTTCACCTAAATCGCTGGCGGAGCATTTCGGTCAGAGTTTCAAGCGTTTCCCGGTGGCAATGCTGCTAACGCTTCTGTTGGGTGGTTTCCTCATCTATCTAAACCACAATGGCTCGTTGGGAGACAAGAAGGACTTTTTCTTTATCTTCTATCCCGCCACAGGAGCCGTGCTTGCCGTTGCCTTGGCCCTGATTGCCGAGGACTTCAAGAGCCGGACAGTCGCAGTGGTGGTTCAAGTCTTGGTCCATGCCCTGTGGCTGGCTGTTTCGGTCTATTTGTCTGGATTTGACCATTTCTCCACACCTCAGCTGATTGCAGTAAGCGCTACCATTGCCGCTATGTCTTTGGCTGTATTCGTTGCCTGTTTCTACCGCAAGCATCAGGATGTGCAGTTCTGGAACTTCTCTATTCGCACAGTGGTGTTTCTCGGCTTATCTTTCGTGATAGGTGGTCTCTTGACATTAGGATTGAATCTGTTCTTGGAATCTTTAAAGATGCTTTTCGGGATAGATGTGGATTCTGGCCTGTTTATGGACATCGCGGCAGTGTGCATGACGATGCTTGCGCCCACGCTGTTCATGAACCTTATTCCCAAGGGCGAGAGCAAGCATTTGGATGTGGTGGTGGAGTTTTCGCATTTTGCAAAGGGTGTGGTGCAGTACTTGTTTATCCCACTGCTGGCGCTTTACATGATCACGCTTTACATCTATGCTGCACAGATTCTGTTCCAATGGAAACTGCCCGTGGGGGGTGTGAGTTATCTCGTGTCGGGAAGCATGGTGTTGATGATTTTACTTATTTATATTACATATCCCGTTCAGCACCAGGATGGTAATCGCCTGTTCAAGGGGGTGACACGCTGCCTGCCTGTGGTGATGTTTCCGTTGCTTGCGTTGATGACTGTGGCTGTTGGCCGTCGTCTGAGCGATTATGGCATCACGGTGAGCCGTCTGTACTTGCTGGTGTTCAACTTTTGGTGTTATGCTGTGTGTCTGTGGCTGATTTTCACACGCAACAAGCGCATCTGGCTGATTCCTGCTTCGTTCGCACTGATTCTTCTGCTCATCTCGGTGGGCCCGCAGAGCATCCCCAATGCCACACTCCGTCAGTTGAAAAATGAGGCGCGCAGCGCATTCTCTGCGTCGGGCTTGACGCAGTTTCCCCTGTCGGGTGACCAATACGAGAAATGGCTACTGACGGTGGATAAAAAAACCGCAGCCTCGATCGATAGTAAACTTGACTACTTACAAGATTTCTACCGCTATAAGGATATTACCGATTTGGTTTCCAGGGATGCCGAGATCGGTACGGTAGCAAGAATGGAAGACGACAAACCCATTAGTTATCATGATGACAATTATGCTAATTGGGAATTATTCCGACAGATAAAGATTCCCGATGGCTATCGCTTTATGGAATGGATGAATAACATGGAAGATCAAGAAATCAGTCCTGCTGATGATATCATAAAGTATGTTTTAAGCTCGAAAAGCGGACTCAGCCAGACATTTGAAGTCAACAAGAGGGATTTGATTGCTTTGGATAGTGAGAAGTGGCAGGATGAAACACCCGATCCGTTTATTCTGACGAATGACGAAGCCATGTTGATTGTTAGCGGGTACGCTATTAATTATAGTCACGGGAAAGGCTATTTGAGAATTGATGGCTTGTTGCTGACCAAATGATATCGATAGACCGACTAAAATGGCCCGAAAAAGCACTTGTTGATAACTTTTTTCGGGCCATTGTTGTTTTTGTTATGGTTATTGGCAGTAATTTTGTACCAGAAAAATATTAATGTGCAAATGAATCGTTTTTTCTTACTGAATTTGATGGCCTTTTTGGCCTTTTTCTCATTACAGGCAGCCGAGGTGACCTTTGATTTCTCGACCGCTGAGGGTATTACTGCAATGGGCTATGCTGTGCCCGATCAAAGTGCTGGAACCAATTTGACACAGGCTGGCCCTGTGACCGTGGGCGGTGTGACACTGTCGGCAGTCGATGGTGCGACCCCGACGCGCATCTGGAACTCACAAGGCAGTTTCTCGCTGCGCATCTATGTTGACGGTTCTATCACCTTGTCGGTAGCCGAGGGTAGCATCACGGGAATCACTGTCAATGCCGCCAACACGACAAACTTTGACTTGCTCGCCGATGTGGGCGACTATAGCGTGACTGATGGCGTGGGCACTTGGGCAGGCAGCGCGTCGGCGGTGACCATTACCCATTACGGCTCCAAGAACGCCCAAGTGGCAAGCATCGTTGTGACTACCGACAGCGAGGGCCCTGTAGACCCGGATCCCGAGGATCCCATTGATCCCAACATCACCAAGCTGGACTCGCTTCATCATCTGGCGGCCCTGGAGGACGGCACTGCGTTCCAGTTCATCAGCGATGTCTATGTCAACTTTCAGTGGAATGACCACCTTTGGGTCATGCAACTCGACGAGGAGGGCAATGCCATTGCGGGTGTCATTTATGGTGACACAGGCAAGCAATATCCGCTTGGCGCTGTCATTCCTGCTGGCTGGACAGGCGTGAAGCAAACCTATAAAGGACTCGTTGAGATAGGTGAACCTGCCCATTTCGGCAATCCCAAGACAATTCTCGATGAAGAGTACTATTCGCCGTTTGACTGCACGGGTTATATGTCCTATATCTCTGACCCCGAGGAGGGCTGGGAGAACTACAAGGTCTTCTTTGAGGGTGTCCACTTGAGCAAAATCAATCCAAACGGTACTTTCATGATAACGAGTATCGAGACAGAGGATGATTTAACCTACGAGGCATCGCTTGTCGGCTTTAACAAGTTTGGCATTGAGTATCCTGAAGTGGATTCTACCGAGGTTTATTCTATCGAGGGCATGTTGACATTGTATAATGGCGTAATCGAGCTTTATCCCATCACCATCAGTTCCAATCCCGGCACCCGCCTGTGGAAGGTCGTTTATGAGGGTGAAGATGGTCAGACATACAAGCTTAACGACACACTCTATGTCGCTGCCGTTGTCAATGGCGATGCGGGTAAGCTGATCTTTGTGACCGACAATGTCGATGAGATCTATTATGATACTTATGAGGATTGGGGTTATGCCGAGTGGATGGCGTGGTACCCCGACTGGATTGCACTCGACTGCTCTGACAATGAAGAGTTCTTCAACGCTGTTGCCGATGCCGAGGTGCTCATGCCTGGCACCGTCAAGGGCGTGCTGGCCGACCGCATGACTAACCCGCGTCTGGTGCTCAATAGCGCGCCTGCCGCTCTCGTGGATGTGGAACTGCCCACATTGACGCTGTTCCGCTATGACTTGAGTCAGGATTACCTCACTGCCTTGGGTAATGAGGTGGGCCGTGCCGACGGTTTCTTCTATTACAAGGATGGCAAGCCTTATCTGTGCAACGAGTCGGGAGATGTGGCAGTGAAAATTGGCTATGACTACGCTCCTCAGTTGGAGGCCGAAATGATGGACAAAGAGGGTTGCAACTTCGGTCTATTGTGTGTCTTCGCCATCGGCGAGGCATGGGAAGAGAATCAGCCCGTAAGTCACCGCATCCATTCCACCGACGATGACTATTTCACCAATTATACCATCTACCCTTTGGCTATCATTTCCTGTGCTGCCGTTGATGAAGCCGTTTCAGACAAGCAGGTCATTGACATCAAGTATGTCAATCCGGCTGGCATCGTCAGCGAGACACCGCAGGATGGGGTGAACATCGTCATTACCACCCACAGCGACGGTTCCCGCACAGCAGTCAAGAGGATGGCCAACTGACACTATTTTCGGGTATTGTGAAAGCAATAATGAGCGCGACCTTATCGGCCGCGCTCATTATTTTTATCGCTCACAGGACAGTTACCTCAACTTGATGTGTTGCAGCACAATCACTATGTTGCCCCGATGATCCAGCAGCGCCATCTCGTTCTGGTTGATGCGTTTGCAGGACTCGGTGCTCTCAAGGGCCAGCAGCAGGTCGGTCTCGTTGTCGATGGCATCGCACTCGTGCTCGGCGGAGCGCAGATCCTCAAATTGGATGGCCATGTCCTTTGAGGGGTCGAGGGTGATGATGCCGTTGATGAGGTTGCATCCCGTGTCACCATGGATGGTCTGCATGACGGCATCAATGACCAGGCGCATGTTCAGGTCGGTGACATTCTCGCTGTTAATCTCTTTAACGAGCCAGGCTCCGTTCATCGCGTCCAGGTTATGGCGCTTGAGCACGGCAATCACTGTTCCCTTGGAGTTCATCAGGTTCAGGTATTGCGCATTATACTGGGCAGTGAGCGTGAAACGACGCACATCGGCCAGCGCATGCATGATGGTTTTTTCGCTGGTAACATTCTCGCACGAATTGTCGGTCGAAATGAAATCACTGAACATGATGTTATTGCCGTTCAGTTGGAATGTGCCGTTGATGGTATTGCAGCCGTTGTTGCCATAAACCTTGTTGCCCCCGGCAAAGTCAAGGTATAGGTAAGCGCGTTCGATGGTGTATACTTTCTTCTTGCGCACGCTGACGATGGTCCATTCACCATAAAGTTGCTCTGCGGCATTTGTAATGCTCACTTCGCGCATGGGCTGTTCAACATCGGTCGAGGTTGCCTCGATGTTGACGGTTTTCTTGTTATATTTGTTGTCTTTCTTCTTGCGGGCATCCATCGTGGCAGGGGCCATCAGCATCGCCAGTAAGAGCGTCAGAACGATATATCTTTTCATTTCTTGTCAAGCATTTTTGTTTCAATCTTCAAATATCGCACTTTTTCTCCACCCAGCCAAAAAACTCTCAATCCTTTAGTGTCTTTTAAGATAAAAAGCCATTAAATGTGAAAAAACGGCTCCTTGTGCTGCGTTTTTTGGTTGCAGTGAAATTTTGCCTTATTTTTGCCGTTATTATTTCGTAATAATGAAGAAGAAATCGACGATATGCGTGCGTTTGGCGTCTTTGCTGGCTATGCTGGCAATGACTGTGGCGGCCCGGGCCCAGATCAATACCGACCAGGTGGTGACGATTGGGCGCAACGCTCTATATTTTGAGGATTATATTCTTGCCATCCAATATTTTAACCAGGCGATAAAGGCAAAGCCGTTTCTTGCGGAGCCCTATTTCTACCGCTCGGTGGCCAAAATCAGTCTTGAGGATTATGGCGGTGCCGAACAAGATGCAGGCATGGCCATAGAGCGAAACCCCTTCATTGTCGACGCCTATCAGGTGAGAGGAGTGGCTCGCCAAAACCTGCGTAATTATGTTGGGGCAGTCGAAGACTATGACGCGGGACTTGAACTCATGCCTGAGGACAAGAACATGCTCATGAATCGTGCCGTGTGTGAGATAGAGCTCAAAAACTATGATGAGGCGCAGCAAACCTTTGAACGGCTCTTGCAACTTGATAGGCGCAACGACCGCGCATACTTGGGTTTGGCTCAGATGAGTCTGGCAAGGGAGGATACTGTTGCTGCGCTCGACAACCTGAACCGCAGCATAGCCCTCAGCAAGAACAATCCAGGAGCCTATGTCATGCGTGCTGAGATTGCCACACGCATGAACAAAGACTTTGAAGGTGCGCTGGCCGACATGGACAGTGCCATCTTGTTGGAACCGCATTATGCCGGCTACTTCATCAATCGCGCTTACATGAAGTATAATCTTGATGATTACTTTGGCGCGATGGCCGACTATGACTATGCCATCGGTTTGGACCCTGCGAGTCAGGAAGCCCATTTTAATAGGGGCTTGTTGCGAGCCGAAGTGGGCGATAACAATAAGGCAATCACCGACTTTGATTTTGTGCTAAAGACAAACCCGTCCAATTTCATCGCACTGTATAACCGGGCCCTGCTGCACATGCGTACGGGTCAATATCGTGAAGCGGTCAGCGATTTCACCGCTATACTGAAGAAGTACCCGAATTTTGAAGCAGGTTATATGGCGCGCGGCGAGGCAAAAAAGCGCATGGGTGACTATAAGGGTGGCGGTGCCGACTATGAGAAGGCAATGGCCATTTTCCGTCGCAACAAGACGCATGTCTCCACTTTTAACCCGGTAGAGATAGAGGTGGCTGCTATCAAAAAGGCCGAACAACGGGCGTTGAATGATGTTGATGAGCCTGAGACGGCCGAGGAAATCATGGACCGATTCAACACGCTGCTCACGGTAAAAGACAGTGAACCGGTCAAGCCCGAGTATGCCAATCGTCAGCGAGGCCATGTCCAGAACGACAATGTTGAGGTCGAGCCCATGCCGATGTTCACATTGTCTTATTATGACAAGGCCAATGGCTTTAACGGCAATCTGCATTACACCAGCGAGATTGGTGACATCAATGATGCGCGCTTATTGCCGCTTAAGTTGACCTTGGTTGCGGGAGAGACCGCCCTTGACGAGGAAGCCATCCAACGCCATTTCTCAAGCATTGAGTACTACAATAGTCTGTTGTCACTGGATAAGGCCCGCAGTGTGGATTACTTTGCCAGGGGATTGGATTACCTTTTGGTCAAGAACCCCGAGGCTGCGATCAGTGATGCCGACAATGCAATCGCTTTGAGTCCGAATTTCACTTTGGCTTATGTCCTGCGCTCCGACGCCCATTACATGCAATATCTCATGGCTCAGGCGCGTGATGAAAATGCTTCGGAATTGCTTGACGGAGCTCCCGACGCAAAGTCTCAGGCGATGCTACGCCAGCGTCAGGATGTGACTCTAATTGATTTGGTGATGGACGATTTGGACCAAATCATCAAACTGTCGCCCAAGAATGTCTATGCCCACTATAACAAGGGCAATGCCTACATGCTGCAGGGCGATTATACCAGTGCCATCAGTTGTTATACCAATGCTATCCAGATCAAACCGGATTTGGCCGAGGCTTACTATAATCGTGGCCTGATGTACTTGCGCATGGGCAATAAGGCCGCGGGTGTTGCCGACTTGAGCAAGGCAGGTGAACTTGGCGTGCTTCCCAGTTACAATGTTCTCAAGCGCATGACAAGATAATTGATTGAATGGTACTGAAAGAAGCCTGCCAGCTCATAAGGGCTGGCAGGCTTCTTTATAATGGTGTAGTTGAGTGGCAATCAGTTGTTGTCTTTAACAATATTGGGGTCAACGGGGCTGAGACCCAGGATTTTTCCGTCGTTGTCAAAGAAAATCATCATGCCCACTTCCTCTTTCTCAAAACTCATTAATGTGAGGTAGGCTTTCCTGCCTTTGATGACCTGGCTTTTCCAGGGGCCATGGCTTTGGTATTTGCCCATCTGGCTTTCCATGGCGGTAATGGCTCCGCCAAGGTTGCTGGGCTCGAAACGCTGTTTCACCTGGTCGGCCATCATATTATAAATCTCTTGACTATTGTCCTCAATGAGATAGGTCAACATCTGTTCGCTTCGCTTGACATTGGGATCATCAGGGTCGGCAAGTACGGCTGCGGGAAGAGGTTCGGGTTTAGCGACAGTTTTCTCGGAAGGTGCTTCAGCAGCGGGTTTCGGTGCCTCTTCCTTAGGCGTGTAGATGTCCTTGAGTATGGCTTCTACCTTGTTGAGGCTGCCCTCGTTCTTTATCAGTACTTTGTAGTCCTTGTCCAGCAGGTAAAAGCATGGCAGGGTGGGCAAGTCATACAACTCGTTGTATTCAATACTGCGACTCTGGTTCCAACCGTTGATCATCATCTTAGGATATTGGGCCTTATTCCACAACTTCTGGTCATCATAGGGGTAGATGGCCAGCACGATGAGTTTCTTGTCATTCACGAGTTGGTTGATTAATTCGCTGTCGGCCAAGCGTTGCTTCACCATTTCACATGATTCGCAGTCAGGGTTGTTGAAATAGATGAGGATATTGTCGGCCTTGAGGTCTTTGAGATGGTGAACATTCTTGTCTCTGGGCGTCACATAATCAAAGTCGCTGGCAACAGTGCCAATCATGTTTTTCTTGGCACCCTCAAGCAAGAGGCGTTGCTTTTCTTTCTCGCCGGCACTGAGCACAAATTTCTCGGTGGCATGCTTTAAGACGACCATGTACAGGGCCTCGTTGTGAATGGGGTCAGCGGGATCGCTGAAACGACGCTCGGCCAACTCCAGCATTTGGCGGTAGCCCTTGGGGTTCTCGGTGAGAGACTCCATTGTGGCCATCATCAGAATTTCGGCGTTTTGGGGAGTCTGCTTGGCAATCTGCTCAATGAATTCGTTGAACTTTTCTGGTGCGGGCATTGATTGCGCCTGAGAGGTAAACCATCCTGCAAGGGCAAGGATAGCAGTGAAAATGAGTTTCTTCATTTGTCCTATATTATTTAAATTTTGTTCTGTAGCCGCAAAAGTAGTAACTTTGCGGCAATAAAGGCAAAAACTAATGAAAAAAATCGCTAAAACCAATGCGGCGCGCCTCTTGGACTCTGCGGCTGTCCAATACGAGCTCATCCCTTATGAGGTGGACGAGGACGATTTGGGTGCTCAACACATCGCCGATCAGCTAGGCGAGGACATCGAGCAAGTGTTCAAGACACTGATTCTGCAGGGCGACAAGACAGGCCATTTTGTTTGTGTCATCCCTGGTGCCGAGGCAGTGGACCTGAAAAAGGCCGCTAAGGTGTCTGGCAACAAGAAGGTGGACCTCATTCCCATGAAGGAATTGCTCCCCACTACGGGCTATATCCGTGGCGGTTGCTCACCTGTGGGCATGAAAAAGCCGTTCCCTACCTATATCGATGAGACCTGCATCCTGTATGACTACATCTATGTGAGTGCGGGAGTGCGTGGATTGCAGTTTAAGATTGACCCGCAGGCGCTTGTAGCGTTTGTCGGCGCCGAAACCGTTGATTTGATAGCTGCTAAGACAGAATGAATACTATAGGTAAAATATTGACACTCACCTCCTTTGGTGAGTCCCATGGACCCGCTGTCGGCGGCGTGCTCGAGGGTATGCCCGCCGGGGTGGACATTGACTTGGACAAGCTGCAGCGCTTTGTAGACCGTCGACGCACGGGACAGACCGTTGGCAGCAGTGCTCGTGACGAGATGGATAGGGTTGAGGTGCTTTCGGGCATCTGGCAAGGCAAGACACTGGGAACACCTATCGGCTTCCTGGTGCGTAACTGCGATGCCCACAGTGCCGACTACGAGGAAATCGCCCGCTGCTATCGTCCCAACCACGCCGACTACACTTGGGAGGCCAAGTACGGTATCCATGACCCGCGTGGTGGCGGCCGTGCTTCGGCACGCGAGACGGTTTCTCGTGTGGTGGCTGGCGGCATTGCCATCCAGGCGTTGGAGCGTCTGGGCATCACCATTGAGGCACAGATCGATTTTGTAGGGCCTCGCCTTGGCGTGGCCGATATGGAACAGGCATTACAAGAGGCCGTTAAGGAGGGTGACACCCTGGGCGGAATCGTTGAGTGTGTAATCAAGGGTGTGCCTGTCGGGTTGGGAGAGCCGCTGTTCGGCAAACTGCATGCCCAATTGGCGGCGGCGATGATGAGCATCCCCTCGGTCCACGGCTTTGAGTACGGCGACGGCTTTGATATGGCCACTAAGCGAGGCAGCGAGGTGATGGACCTGTTTGAGAAACGCACCGACGGCACTCTCGGCACTGTGACCAATCACTCGGGCGGCATCCAGGGCGGCATCAGCAATGGTGAGAACATCACGATGCGTATCGCCTTCAAGCCCGTGCCCACACTTATGCGAGAGCTGCCCGCCGTCGACCGTAATGGTAATCCGGTAATTCTTCAGCCCCAGGGTCGCCATGACGCCTGTGTACTGCCGCGGGCATTGCCCATCGTCGAGGCGATGGCGGCGCTCGTCATTTTAGACAACTACTTAATCAAGAAAACCAATGTGCTCTGACGATAAAAAAGTCTTTTCCAAGACCTACTACCTTGCTGCCGGTGAGTGTAATCCGCAGGGCGAGATGCCCCTGACGCTGTTGATGACGCGCATCATCGAGGTCGCCACCTTCCATGCCAACTCCTGGGGCGCTGGCTATGCCCGCCTGATTCAGGACAACCAGGTGTGGGTCCTGTCTCGCGTGACTATCGAACTTGAGGCCTATCCCAAAATCAACGAGAACTACACCCTCACCACATGGATCGAGGACTATAACCGCCATTTCTCGCAGCGTAATATGCGCCTTGACGATGCTCAGGGCAAGCCGCTGGGCTATGTGCGCACCATTTGGATGGTCATCGACATGAGCACTCGCGCCAGTGTGGATATGTCACAGCTTGGCTATATCAGTGACAAGGTATCCAACTTGCCATGTCCCATCGAGCCGATGAGCCGCTTGCGCCCCATCGAGGAGGGACATGCCGTGGACTATACCTTCGGCTACATGGATTGTGACTTCAACCGTCATGTCAATACCGTGCGCTATCTGTCGCACTTGATGAACCTATTCGACATGGACTGCTATGACAACTATTTCATCCGTCGCATGGAGGTCTCCTTCATCAAGGAGACGCATTACGGAGAGACCGCCCAGTTCGTCATCGACGACAGCAATCCGCTGGATTCTCACATGAGCATCACCGACGCTGATGGAAATGACCATGTCCGCGCTCGCTTCCTCTGGCAAGAACGACATTAATCCAACCGACCGCTGCTCGCGTGAGAAGTTGAGCTTAATCACCGAGAATAATGAAATAAAGAATCTTTTTTACTGTTGCATACTTTAAAAATACCGATTAAGACTTATGAACATTAAACTGCATACGCCCACCACTCTTAAATCAGGTAGCGGGATGTCGTCAATCAAACAATTCTTGTTGTCGCTCATCGCTACAACGATATCGATTGTACTCACCTTTGGAACGGCAGCCATCATTGATCATCATAAGAAGAATGAGGCCAAGAAGGAAATGGCGCTGATGGTGATCAATGACATAGACCAGAGCATAGAGATGTTAGAAAAAGCAGATTCGGGGTTAGTCGAGTGCCAGACGATGCAGCAGGATTTGGCATTTCATCCTGAACACTTCGACAGTTTGCGCTTACTCTTTCCAACGAAGTTTGTTTGGATAGGTGAGGAGTTTTCTGAAATCACCGAGAAGATTTTTTCTACTAATATCGAGACATTCAACACCATTGGCAATGTCAACTTTGTCAATGAGGTCTCATCGTTCTATTTGGCTCGCCGCAAATACAAGGAAATGGTGTTGGACGAGCTGAAAGCGGATTTGGAACGCGAACCATTATCACAATCCTTAAAGGCGTTGATGAATGTCAGTTTCCCCGATTATGTTTACGAAAATAGGGCTTTCCTCAAAGACATGAAGGATTATCGTGAGAGGTGTGTGCAGTTGATGAAAGTCAGTGAAGAGGATATTGCCAATTTCAGCAAGCGACAAAAGATTGAAACAGCTGCCCCTGAAAGAGAGGCTCTTGACCTGATGATGCTTCAAGAATGTGATAGTTGCAGAACTGTGATTGAACGGGCAAAGGAAAAGCTCAAAAACTGAGCCCACCACTATCCTTTCACCCTCTCTTTCTGATACCCAGCATCAACTGGCAACAATCGCACTCAGAGATGGCTTATTTGAAATCAGTCACTCGATGATGCTTGTACCGTCGATGGCGGCGAACTGGTCGCGCAGGGCTGGCACTTTGTCGGCATCGGCCTCAATGGTCATGGAACAAACATTGTCAAAGGCCTGCTCGATAACTCTCAACTCGCTTTTTTTCACCACTTTCATTACATCGTTCATGCTCAGGTAAGGGAATGTGAACGACAGTCGTGCCTGCTCGTGGCATTCAAGGATTTCGCCTGCCTCGATGGCGAGTTTTGCTGCTTCACGATAGGCAACGATGAGTCCCGAAGTGCCCAACTTGATGCCACCAAAGTAGCGGATAACGACGATGACGATGTTAGTGAGTTCAAAGGAGTTGATTTGCCCCAGGATGGGCTTGCCTGCTGTGCCGCTGGGCTCGCCGTTATCGCTGCTCAGGTACTCGTTGCGCTCTGTGCCGATCATGTAGGCCCAGCAGCAATGTCGCGCGTCGTGGTACTCGTTGGCATAACGCTTGATGACGGCACGGGCTTCCTCGGCGCTCGACACGGGTTCGGCAAACGCCAGGAAACGCGACATCTTCTCGCGGTAAATGCCCTGCGAGACGCCCTTGACGGTTTTGTAGAAATCACTCATAAAAGATAATTCAGCTACAAATTTAAGTGTTTTTGTCGAATCATGTCTATATTTGTATCGAAAATAAATATGCAATATGGATAAGCAAACACTTGAACAGACTAAAACGGCGTGTGCCCGCGGCCAGAAACGCGGACTTCATTTCATCATGGCATCGGTCATTATTTGGATGTTGGTGTTCATCGTTCACTTGACCAAATTGCCTATTGAGACCAAGAATCTGCTGACCTTCTGCTGCACCTGCCCGCTTATGCCGCTGGCATGGATGCTGTCTAAGCCGCTTGGCATCACCTTCAATGATAAAGAGAATCCGCTCACTTCGTTGGGCATCGTGTTTTCGGTGGCCCAGATACCTTACTTGCTCATTGTGATGTGGGTCTATGCTGCGGTACCCGAGAAGATGGTGATGACGCTGGCGATGGTCTTCGGCGCCCACCTGTTGCCCTTCGGCTGGCTGTACCGCTCAAAGGTTTATTACATCATGACTGGCGTCATTACTATAGGCGCTTTGATTGTGGGGCTCATGTTCCCGCCTCACATCCTTGCCCTGTGCATGGTGGCAGTGGAGATCATCTTCTGCCTGCTGCTCATCGCCGAGAACCGCAACCTGAAATAATCGCGAGCAGATAATCAACTATGAATAATGGTGGCAGCCCGTTTAGGCCGTCACCATTGTAGTATGGATATTTAAAGTATAATATGCTTGATTGTCCGTGCGCAGCACAGTCCTTATATAGGCGTGGTCAGAACCCCAGTTTCTTGCGCAGGCCCTTGCCCATGTCAGCCTTGTTCATGTTATGGTTTATCTTTGGCAAATAAACAACAAATTTTCCAAAAATCGTTATCTTTGCACTTTAAACACTGATATTTATGGATACGCTAATCACATTTGCCAAAGAGAATTATCAACTCATCACCCTGCTCGTTGGTATACTCGGTGTGCTCATCGCCTTTATCGCCGTGGTCCACGAACTCAAAGCCCGCAAGCGCAATAAACAAAAGAAAGACGGCCCTAAGGAGTGACATCCAATCGGGCGCAGGACGAGTACCAGCGCCTCATGAACAATCAATCACCGAAAATTTGTGAAAGCCGAAGACCATAAAGCTTGCTTTAATGGTTGAGGCGCATCCAAATTTATCTAAATCTAAAAGAAATGAAGTGTTTAGGGCGTAAAAATCGCTATATTTGCCGTAATGACAGAAAGATAAATCGGTATTAAGCATGAAACTAAACTTTAGTTATAAGAACATTCATATTGGTGCAATAGCTACTTTTTATATCATAGCCTTATTGGTGCGTCTGATATCATTGCATGTTATCAACATGTATCCTTCAATTGAAACGGACTTTGCATTACAAATT